>NZ_JAPEPF010000003.1 GCF_026340595.1 Streptomyces sp. NBC_01363 | reverse complement strand
GGTCTGTCAAAGGAACGGTGTAACTCAGGTTGTTGGAGTTACTGACGGGCTGCGGAGAGGCGGCCGTCGAAGGTGATGTCGAAGGCGTTGAGTGCGGTCTTCCAGCGCATGGTCCAGCGGGCCTGGCCCTTGCCGGTGTGGTCCAGGGACATGATCGCCATGTAGACGCACTTCATCGCGGCCTGCTCGTTGGGGAAGTGGCCGCGGGCCTTGACCGCCCGGCGGATCCTGGCGTTCACGGACTCGATCGCGTTCGTCGTGCACACGATGCGGCGGATCTCGGTGTCGAAGCGGAGGAACGGGGTGAACTCTTCCCACGCGTTCTCCCAGAGCCGCACGATCGCCGGATACTTCCGGCCCCAGGCGTCGGCGAACTCGGCGAACCGCTCGAGGGCGGCCTCCTCAGTCGCCGCGGTGTAGACGGGCTTGAGGAGTTTGGCGATCTTGTCCCAGTCCTGGCGGGCGGCATAGCGGAAGGAGTTCCGCAGCAGGTGGAGCCGTACGGAAACAAGGTGTTGTCTCCGACTGGGTGTCTCGTTGACCTGGTATGGCGATTTCGGAGGGGATGCGCGGTCAACTCGCCGTGCGGTTCGAGGTGTTGTTGCCGCATCTGGACGAGCGGCAGAGGCGTCTGCTGCTGGCTGCAGAGGCGAGGTTGCTGGGGCATGGCGGTGTCCGGACCGTCGCGCAGGTCGCAGGTGTGAGCGAAACCACGGTCCGCAGGGGTGTCTTCGAGCTGGAGGCGGGCGAGGCCCCGCCGGCCACAGGACGGACTCGCAGACCGGGTGGAGGTCGCAAGCGGGCCGAGGAGATCGATCCGGGGCTGCTGCCCGCGCTGTTGGCGCTGGTCGAGCCGGATGAGCGGGGTGATCCGATGTCGCCGCTGCGGTGGACGACGAAGTCGTTGCGGAACCTCGCAGACGAGCTGGCCTGTCAGGGTCATCCGGTCTCCGCGATGACGGTGGGGCGGCTACTCAAGGACAGCGGCTTCAGCCTCCAGGCCCAGGCCAAGACGTTGGAGGGCGAGCAACACCCGGACCGGGACGCCCAGTTTCGCTACATCAACGAGCAGGTCAAACGGCATCAGGCCGACGGTGAGCCGGTCATCAGCGTGGACACGAAGAAGAAGGAGATGATCGGCCAGCTGCCCAACCCGGGCCGGCAGTGGCGGCCGAAGGGCGACCCGGTCCGGGTCGATGACCACAGCTTCTTCTCCGGGCCGACCGGCGAGGCCGCCATCCCTTACGGCGTCTACGATCTTTCGGCAGACACCGGCTGGGTCAACGTCGGCACCGACCACGACACCTCCACGTTCGCGGTCGCCTCGATCCGCCGCTGGTGGCAGGTGCGGGGCCGACTGGACTATCCACGGGCCAGACGGCTGCTGATCACTGCGGACGCGGGCGGTTCCAACGGCTACCGCTACCGCGTCTGGAAGGCGGAGCTGGCCAAGTTCGCCGCCGAGACAGGTCTGGCCGTCACCGTCTGTCACTTTCCGCCAGCTACTTCGAAGTGGAACAAGATCGAGCACCGGCTGTTCTCCCACATCACGATGAACTGGCGGGGCCGCCCGCTGACCAGCTATGAAGTCGTCGTCAACGCCATCGCCTCGACCCGGACCCGCAGCGGGCTGCGGGTCGAAGCCGAACTCGACACCGGCCGCTACCCCCTGGGGCTCGCGATCAGCAAGGCCCAGTTGAGGAGGCTGCCGATCGAGTACCACGACACGCACGGCACCTGGAACTACACCGTCCGCCCCGACGGCCCCCTCGATGAGGAGCCCGTGCAGGCCACCGACCGGGAGAAGGCCCGTCGACGTGTCCTCGACCTGCTGGCCGAGCCGGCCCTGACCGGGCTGAGCCGCGAGGAACTCACAGCCCTGACCGCGAAGATCACACCCGAGCTGGGCTCTCTGCGCGAGGACCGCCTGCACCGCAAGCGCGGCGGGCCGCGCCGCCATGCGGCCGGAGACAACAAGCGCCCGGTCCTCACCCCCGCGGACCGTGTCCTACTGAGCGTGATCTACCTGCGGCACGTGTGCTCGCAGAACCTGCTGGCCGAGATGCTGGGCCTGTGTCAGCGCACGATCGGCCCCTCGGTCAAGGAAGTGCGACGGCTCCTCCAGGAACACGGCATCTCCCTCACGCCCACCACCCTGTGCTTCTCAAGCGGCCAGGAGATCGAGGATTTCGTACGCACCGGGGCCCCGGTCACCGCCCGGCTCCAGCGCACGCATCGCCTGGCCGACCCGGCCCTGACCGGGATGGAACGCAGTGACCTCGCCTCCCTCATCGACCAACTCTCCCTCCAGCAAGCCGCTTTGATCGAGCGGCGTCGACACCAGCAGCGGGGCGGCCCACGCCAGCCCGGCACCCGCGGAGGCGTCTTCCGGCAGAAGATCACCGACGCCGAACGCCTCCTGGCCGCCGTCCTCTATCAGCGCAAGCTCGGCACCCGACAGGTCCTGGCAGACGCCTTCGGCGTCAGCCTCGGCACCCTCAACAACGCCCTCGCCGACGCCCAACCCGTCCTGCACGAAGCCGGGATCACGCTGCCGCCCGGCCCGACCCGCTTCACCACCGGCGCCGAGCTCCTGGCATCCGTCGACAGCGACACACCGACAAGTTGATTCTTTACGGCTCCGGTGGACCACGCAGGTCTGCACGACCGTGCGGGGCCAGACGTTCTCAACGGCGTCGGGCAGGCCCTTGAGCCCGTCGCAGACGAGCATGAGGACGTCGTTCACGCCGCGGTTCTTGATCTCGGTGAGGATGTGCATCCAGTGTTTGGCGCCCTCGCCGCCGTCGCCGGCCCACAGGCCGAGGATGTCCCGCCGGCCTTCGGTCGTGACCGCCAGGGCCACGTAAATGGGCCGGTTGGCGACCGCGCCGTCGCGGATCTTGGTTCTGTCGACGATCTTGTGATCCGGACGGTCGAGGCTCACCGTGTGAGCAGGACGCGTTTGCGAAGGAGATCGAGGCTGGCCCTGCCGAACATCTGGCGTTTCAGCATCTTCAGCCGGTTGATGTTGCCCTCGACGGCACCGGAACTGTGCGGCAGGGACAGCCCGTTGCGGACCGCGTCGAAGTCGCGGCGGAGGTTGCGGGCGAAGCCCGCAAGCGGAGCCAGACTGTCCCGTTCGACGTCGGTGATCCACTCTTCGAGGCGGTCGCCGTGACGACCGGTCATCATTGCGGCGAACCTCCTGATGTAAAGAGTGAGCCGGTCGAGTTCGGGATCGCGCTCACACAGCCGGTGCAGCTTGCCGGCGTCCTCGTCCCGCAGGTGCTCGGGGTGGGTCATCATCCAGGAGGTGACCTCGCGGACCGATGGAGGCTTCGGTCCCGGGTCGGGTGCGTGTCCGCGCCCGGTCCGGTAGCGCCGCAGATGCCGCTGAACAGCCAACTCGCCGCCGGGATAGCCGATTTGCTGGATTTCGCGGTAGAGCTGGGCGGCGTTCCTGACGCCCTCATTCCAGCGCCGGTGCAAGTAGCCGACGTACGGGTCGACAACATGCGCTCGTTGGAGGTTCTTGGCCACGACATCATCGGCGGAGCGGGCGTTGACCAGTTTACGGACCGTGGCCTGGTGCAGCCCGAGCTTCCGGCCGATCGCCGCCTTCGACATCCCCTGCTGCCACAGCTCATGGGCGGCAGCATGCTGCTCACGCAGCCGGATCACGATCTTCAGGTCTTTCGGTGGCTGGACCACTTCGGGCTCCACCTCCGCGTGGTCGGGGCCGGAGGCCGAGCCGGGAGGCGGTTCGGCCAGGCGGAAGCGATGGGCGTTGACCGTCTTCTCGACCGCCTGGCCGAGGTTGGCCCACAGGTGGTAGCGATCCGCGACCTGTTCGGCCTGCGGTGCCCCGACCCGAGCGCCCTCCGCGTAACCGCTGGAACGGTCCCGGCAAATGACCTTCACCTCTGGGTGATCGCGGAGCCAGGCAGCCAGGTCCTCGCCTTCGCGGCCGTCGTAGAGGTGCAGCGGCCGGTGGGTGGCCATGTCGATCAATACCGTGCCGTAGTGGCGGCCCTTGCGGAAGGCGAAGTCGTCGACGCCGAGGATCTCCACCTTGCCGATCTCCGGCTCGGGCAGAGCCCTGACCAGCCGCAACAGCGTGTCCTTTCCTACGGTGAGTCCGACCGCGGACGCCAGTCGGGCTCCTGCCCGGCCGGCCAGGGCCAGCCCGATCTGCGTCAACACCTCGCGCAGCAGCGGGGTATGCCGACTGTGCGGGGTGGTCAGTCCTGAGATCTGTTCGGCGAACGTCACCGCCGTGCAGGCAGGGTTCTCGCAGCGGAAGCGGCGCACGCACAACTCGATCACGACACCGAGCCCGCCCACGGCGACATCACGCAGCCTGCGTACGTACCGACCGTGCACCCGGGCCGAGCTCTGACCGCACCGACAGGAGCCAGTCGTCGCCCGCACCCGCGCTCTCAGCACTACCTGGTCCGGCCGCCGCTCGACCTCCTCGATCAGCAACGCGGACAGGTACGGAAACAGCTCGAGGAGCACATCACGAGAGCACGCGATGCATGATCGCGAACAGGCGGAGCAACGTGCTCAGCCGTCCGGATCACAAGATCGTCGACAGAACCCGGATCTTCACGTGGATGGCGTCGATGAAGACCACGGGATAGACAGCTTGAATTCCATCGGTGGTTGCGAACGTGCGAGGGGAGATGGTTCGCATGCCTCGTGGAGGAGCCAATCGCATGCCGTCGTCGGCCAGACGGCGGTACTTCGAGCTGCGGCGCAAGGGCCTGAAGGGGGCAGCGGCCGCCCGCCAAGTGGGCGTATCGGTGAGCTGCGGGTCCAACTGGTTCATCGATGCTGGAAGCATGATCATTCCTGACCCTCCCATCTCGCCACGCTTCCTGACCCAGGACGACCGGATCGCCATTGCCGACGGCCTGCGCGCCGGGCGGAGCCCGGTCGTCATCGCCGCCGAGATCGGCAAGAGCGTTTCGACGGTCTACCGGGAGATTGGACGCGGCCGGAAGGAGAACGGGGAGTACGAACCCTGGTGGGCACACAACCAGGCGCTCTTGCGTCGCCAACGCCCCAAAGAAGAGAAACTCCGCGACCACGGACCGCTGCGCGCGGCAGTGCGCGAGAAGCTCGACGAGAAGTGGTCCCCGCAGCAGATTGCTCGACACCTCGCACGCGAGCACCCGGACAACCCTCGCATGCGGGCCTGTCCGGAGACGATCTACCGTGGCCTGTTCGCTGGCCTTCTGGGCAAGGGTGAGGGCCGACTGCGCACCGGACGCACCCGCCGCAAGCGGCAACGCCGTGGCGTCGTCTCACCCAACAAGATTAAAAACATGACGCTCGTCCATGACCGACCCACCACGGTCAACGATCGTGAAACGCCCGGCGATTGGGAGGGAGACCTCATCATCGGACGCGCTCAGCGGTCCGCTATAGGAACCCTCGTCGACCGCACGACCCGCTTCGTTCGCCTGATCCACCTGCCGCACGGCTGGAAGGCCCAGCCGATGCGCGACGCCCTGGTCTCGCAGACCGCCGATCTGCCGCCAGCGTTGCGGCGGACCCTGACCTGGGACCAGGGGCGCGAGCTCGTCCTCCATGAAGAGATAGAGGCCCTCTCCGGCTTTCGGATCTATTTCTGCGATCCTCATTCTCCCTGGCAGCGCGGCACCAACGAGAACATCAACGGTCTGCTGCGGCAGTACTTCCCCAAGGGCACCGACCTTACGGTCCACTCCCTGCGCAACCTGACGGCCGTGGCCCGTCAGCTCAACGACCGCCCCCGAATGGTCCTGGGAGACCGTAGTCCGTCCGAGGTCATGCAAGACTGGGGCATAGCATCACAGTTTCCGTGATTCGCAATCACCGCTAGAAACCGCCCAGGGTCGAGGGGCCGGTTCTGCCACTCGGCCATGCCATCGAGGACCTTGTCGGTGATCGTGGAGATCGTCTGGCGGGACACGTCGGCGCCATAGACCTCCGCGAGGTGGGCCTGGACCTCGCCGGTCGTCAGGCCCTTCGCCGCGAGCGAGATGACCATCTCGTCCACGCCGGACAGACGCTTCTGCCGCTTCTTGACAATCCGCGGCTCGAAACTGCCTTCCCGGTCGCGCGGCACGACTATCTCGACCGGGCCGACATCGGTCAGCACGGTCTTGGCCCGGGTGCCGTTGCGTGAGTTACCGCCGTTCTTCCCGGCCGGATCATGCTTGTCATAGCCGAGGTGGTCGGTGATCTCGCCCTCGAGAGCGGACTCCAGGAGCCGCTTGGTCAGCTGCTGGAGCAGCCCGCCCTCGCCGGTCAGCTGAAGGCCCTCGGCCTGAGCCCGTCCCACCAATTCATCGATCAGCCGGTCGTCCACAGACTTCGCCGGCACCGTCTCAGACGGCTCGACGGACTCGGCCTCGGTCACGTTATTGCTGGTCATCGATGCATCTTCCATGATCGGGAGTTACACCGAACGTTTTACAGTCCCGCTGACCTGCTGTTTCCGCTCACTTACCGAGCCGATGCAGCGATCGGCCGGCCGTCATCACAGAAGTTGTGCCAGAACCCTCTGTCGCGTACAGGGCCACTACGTCATGTGTTGCGGCACTTGGCCAGTTAATCCGTTTTGCGGCCAGCCGGCATTGAGGCGCTCGGACATCGGTCACGGTGGGACGTACGGGATGTGGGCCGACTCCCACCGCCCCGACTGGGGCGTGGTTCGCACCTGGATGGATATTTACCCCGGGTGTCCCACGCGAGAGGATCACTGTCGGCTCCGCGCATCGTGTGTGGCAGAGCCCAGCTCGGCCCTTCCCTCAGAACGAGCTACACCCGAAGCACTTCACGTCATCCCGCAGCAGATCAGGAACTCCGCCACGCTGCCGGGCTGCCCGTCATTGAGCATTGTTCATCTTGAAGTTGCAGGTCACCGGGCTGGCGTGGGTCGAGGCTGGGGTGCTCGCGCTGGTCGGGGGCGTGATCGGTAGCAGGTGATCGTCCGTCAACGCTGGACCTCGGCGTTTGTCAGCACGAGGAGAGCCCGCAGAAGCATGGTCGCGTGGCGGGCGTTCATGCGGACCTTGGTGAGGATCCGCCAGTTCTTCAGATCGGCGAAGCCGTGCTCGTTCGCCGCTCGTTCGCGGCTGACCAGCCGGTTCGCCTCCTTCTGGGCGGCAGTCAGGGGATGGCCGCGGGTCGCTTTGCGGCCGGTGACGATCACCGGGTCGTCGGGATTGTCGTCCAGGCCAACGAAGCCGAGGTCGGCGAGCACCCCCAGGCCGGCCTCCCGCAGGTGGGCGGTGATCTTGTTGTGGCGGGCAGTGGTGATCTCCGAGCAGCGCCCCGGCTTCGCCGCCGAGATCCACACCAGGTTGCCGCGCTCGTCGGTCAGGGCGAGGAACAGCAGGCCGTGGGCCTTGTGTTTGCCCGAGTAGTTCGGCCGGTTGGCGTCCCCGGTGCGTCGGCGAGTACGGACGAGGGTGCCGTCGAGCAACACAACGACGCCACCCTTCCGGGCGATTTTCTTCAGGGCGCGGTCCAGGCGCGGGGCCCGCGCGGCGAGCAGGCCGAGCACTTCCAGCAGCCAGCGGCGCACGGTGGAGGCGGAGACGTCGTTGCCGCCCGCGATGTCGGAAAGCCGCTGGTCGTGGCGGAGGCCCGCCAGGACGATCAGGGCGATCCGGCCGGGCGGGAGCTTGCGCCAGCGCGAGCGGATCTTCTTCAGGTGACCGCGGACCAGGCCGGAGACCAGGTCCAAAGTGGCGCTCGACAGCGGCAGGCGGCACTGGTAGACAAGCCCTTCAGTGCCCTCGACGGGGCGGTTTTTCCTTCGCATGGACACCCCAACTCCCGTCGGGGGCCTGCACGTTACGCCGAAATCCAGCCGCGACCGGTCAGACCGGCGGCTGCGGCAGGGCAGTGAAGCGGCCGGCTGGGGTGCGGTGCAGCCAGCCCCGGTCCGCCAGGCGCCTGAGCTTGTCGCGGACCGGCTCGACCTGCCCGGGCTGGGTGCCCCTGCCGAGTTGGACGCTGACGTCCTTGGCCGGGACCGGCTCCGAAGCCGCGGTCACCATCTTCATGATCGCCTGGTAGTCGGCGGGCAGCGCGCTCTCGTCCACGCCCGGCTCGCGGTGCGGGACCAGCAGCATCCCGCCCGCACCCGGTGCCGTCGTTACCCGTTCCAACTCCTCAGCCACGGCCCGGTCGTCAGCCTGCCCGCTCCGCTCGGCCTCGATGAACTGCCCGATCACCACCTCGGAAGCCTCCAGCCGGGCCACCTCGGCATCGATCCCGGCGAGCTCCTTGCGCAGCCGCTCGGCGCGATCGGCCAGCACCACCACCCTCCGCTGCATCACCCAGACCAGAACATCCGCCATCAATAGCCCCTTCCCGCCCGTGCTTCCTCGGAGCTTACGAAGCCCTCTGGACCCGGCATCGCGATTCCGGCGAACCGGCAATGCGCCGGATGATCACCTGCTACCGATCACGCCCCCGACCGGCACGAGCACCCCAGCCTCGACCCACGCCAGCCCCGTGACCTGCAACTTCAAGATGAACAATGCTCAATGAGGTCGGCGATCAGGGGCGCGGGAGGCATCAGGCCGGTACTTGGCCTGCCGCTCACCGACTTGGTCGCCGGAGCCGAACGGCCAGCGGCCACAACCGGTACCTGGGCGTCACAACAATGACGGCCGTCGGGCTGGGTGCTGGCGAAGGCCGGCGGCGGGCCCGGCCGGGGTGTCGTGCACCTGGCCGACTGGACCGCAACGAAGCTCCGCTGGAAGCTGACCGCGGACGACAAGGAGCGGGCCGCGCTGGAGAAGCTCGCCAAGGGCTGCACAAACACCGTGAAGTACGAGGTTGCCCCGTAGCCCGAACCAATGTCAGTGGTCGGTGCGATCCTGCCCGCATGGACGGGCTGATGCGGCGCCGGTGTATGGCGCCGACCACAACGACCCCGACCCCGGCCCGCAGCCCGGACACGAATACGTGGAACTGGTCGGCGGCCCACTGGACGGGCTGCTCCTTGACGCCACCGGCTGGGCAGCTGAGGAACGAGCAACCGGGACCATGCTGATCACGGAGATCGGCGCCTGTGGTCCGGGCGGCCGAGCCGAGTACGAGCCCAGGCCTGGCACACCGGACAGGTGGGACTGGCAGGGCGACGTGCCGTAACTCACCGCATCCGGGTCACGATCAGCGTCCCATACCGGCCTGCCCCGGCCAGCACCTCGACGACCAGGTCCGTCTCCACCCGCGTGTACGTCTCCCCCTGCGTCCGGCGGTCTCCCACCACAGTCGAACTGGTCAGGGCCAACCCGATACGTGCCGCGAGAACGGGCGCCAGCCGCGCCGACAACCGGACCGGACCGCCCTCGTCCCCCACCGCGAGCGCCAGGTGGTGCGGCCGGAGCCGGGGCCCCGTGAACCCGACCACCAGTGCGTCGACCGTGTCCGCGTGCCGCACCTTGACCCACCCCCTGCGCCGTCCCGACGGGTAGCTTGCTCCGCCCCGCTTGCAGACGATTCCTTCGATGCCCTGCTCGCGCAGGGCGTCGTACCAGAGCGCGGCGACGTCCCGGTCGTCGGTTGCCGGAACTGCCTGGATCGGTGGTTCGGCATCGGCGAGGAGCTCCAGGAGGAAGGCGCGGCGCTCGGTGTACGGGCGACTTCGACAGTCACCGATCGCCGGGTCAGGGTGCTGCAGGACGTCCCAGCAGATGTAAGAGGCCGGGTACCAGGGCGCGGGCCCGGGTCACGGATGACGCGGCCCGTGACTGCGCGGCTGCGAAGTCGAGCCGGCCGTCCCGCCAGATCACCGCCTCCAACTCTGCTGCGCAATTCGCTGCGGGGGTGAGGTCGGGTCCGTGATGATCGTTCTTGAGGTCGCTTCTCTGTCGTGCGGCCGTGGAGGCGGTACGGATGTCGATGCGGCCGGTGGGGCTGCCGGAGATCCCGGAACAGACCGTGGCGGTGGCGCGGGCGGCGTTCCCGAAGGGAAGCCTGGCGATACGGGTGCGGGACCGCCTTGCGGAAGTCTTCGTCGCCGAGCCGTTCGCGGGGGCATTCGGGGTGCGTGGGGCTCCGGGGCTGTCGCCGGGGGTGTTGTCGCTGGTGACGGTGTTGCAGTTCGCCGAGGACCTCACTGATCGACAGGCTGTGGCGATGGCGGTGCGGGCCATCGACTGGAAGTACGCGCTTGGGGCGGAGCTGACGGACACCGGCTTCGATGCCAGCGTGTTGTCCAGGTTCCGGGCCCGGCTCGCGGACAACGGCATGGAGCGGGTGGTCTTCGACCGGCTCCTTGAGCACTGCAAGGACGCCGGGCTGGTGGTGGCCGGGGGCAAGCAGCGCACCGATTCCACCCATGTGATCAGTGCGGTGCGGGACTTGAACCGGCTGGAGCTGGCCGGGGAGAGCGTGCGGGCGGCGCTGGAGGCTCTGGCGGTCGCGGCGCCGATCTGGCTGGCCGGACAGATCGACGTGCCGGAGTTCGCCGAGCGGTACGGACCGAGGACCGACGGCTGGCGGATGCCGTCCTCACAGGCCAAACGCGACCGCCTCGCCCAGGTCTTCGGCCAGGACGCCCTCGCCCTGTGCCGGGCGGCCTGGGCCGAGGACGCCCCGGTGTGGATCCATGAGGTCGAGGCGGTGCATCTGCTGCGGCAGGTCCTGGTGCAGACCTACATCATCCGGTCCGATGCCCGGGGACGGCAGGTGATCAGGAAGCGGGACGCCGACGACGGCGTCCCGCCCGGTCAACTCCGCCTGGCCTCCCCCTACGACGCGGACGCACGCTGGGCGGCCAAGGGCGATGACCTGTTCTGGATGGGCTACAAGATCCACCTCACCGAAACGTGCGGCACACTCCCCAACGCCAACGCCAACGCCGACGCCGACGCCGACGCCGACGCCGACGCCGACGCCGACGCCGACGCCGACGCCGACGCCGACGCCGACGCCGACGCCGACGCCGGGTCCGGGTCCGGGGCCGGGAGGATGCCGAATCTGATCACCGACGTGCACACCACCGACGCGACCGTGCCCGACGTGAAGGCGACCGCTCCCATCCAGCAGAGCCTCGCGGAGCACGGCGTGAAACCGGCCGAGCACTACCTCGACTCCGGCTACCCGTCGGCCGACCTGATCACCAAGGCCACGCAGGACGGTATCCGCATGGTCACTCCGGTCCTTCTGGACCACTCCGCGCAGGCCAAGGCGGCCGAAGGCTTCGACAAGAACGCCTTCACCATCAACTGGAAGACCCGCCAGGTCCGCTGCCCCGCCGGGAGGATCAGCTCCCACTGGAACCCCGTCCAGCAACACGGCACAGACGCCATCGTGGTCACCTTCAGCGTCCTGACCTGCCGCGACTGCCCCTTCCAGAAGCAGTGCACCACCTCGAAGACCGGCCGTCGCATGCTCACCCTCAGGCCCGAAGAACTCCACGACAACCTCGCCAGGGCCCGCGCCGAGCAGAAGACCGACACCTGGAAGAACAAGTACGCCCTCCGGGCCGGCGTCGAGGGCACCATCAACCAGGCCCTCGACATCACCGGCATCCGCCGGGCCCGCTACCGCGGCCTACCGAAAGTCCGCCTCCAACACGCCTTCTCCGCCACCGCGCTCAACGTGATCCGGCTCGACGCCCATTGGACCACCGGGCCACTCGACCGCGCCCGCCACAGCAGGCTCGAACGACTCAGCTACCAACTCTCCGCCTGACGAATTACGCAGCAGAGTCGCCTCCCCGTCCAAAACCGTGTCTGGCCTGAGCACCATGCTGGCGACGGCCAAGTCCATCCAGTGCTGGGTGACGCCCCTGCCGGACCGGGCGTACAGCACAACGGTCTCGCCGGTACGACGCAGCACCATCCCGTGGCCGCCGTTCTCCAGACTTTGAGGTGTCTCATGAGACAGTCCAGCGGTGGTCTTGCCGGAAGGGACTGCGGCGGTGTCGTACTGTCCCGTGAAGCCATGGCGAGCTGTTGGTGCTGGTGCCCTCGCGCTGTGCAGTCGGGATGGCTGGACTTGGTCGAAGAAGGCGAGGGCTTCGGAGGGATCCGGGCTCACAAGGCGTTCCAGACCGGCCGTCGTGATCTTCGCCCACCTGCTGGCCCGTGCCCACATCTGTTCCTCGAAGGCGCGGACGACCTCGTCCAGATCTTCAGGGCCGGTGGCGATGGACTCGGCGAGTTCGGCGCCTTCCAGCATCGCGAGGTTCGCGCCGGCCCCCAGTGGGGGCATCAGGTGGGCGGCGTCGCCCAGTAGCGTCACTCCGAAGACGTGGGTCCAGGTATGGGACACGGGCAGGACGTAGAGGGGGCGGTGGACGAAGGCGTTGCCGTGGCGGAGGAGGTTGAGGACGGGAGCGGCCCAGCCGTCGAACAGAGCCAGCAGGCTCGATCGCACGGCCTCGACATCGGCCAGGTCCAGGTTCGTGTGCCAGTCCAGCGGCGCGCGGAACTGGGCGTACACCTTGGCGTGGCCGCCGCTGTTGCGCTGGGCGACGAGAGCTCGGTTCACGCCGTACACAGCCACGGAACCGTCGCCGATCAGCCGGGCGAGGTCGGGGTGGCGGGTGTCTACGTCGTCGAGGGAGGCCTCGACATAGGTGACGCCGGTGTAGTGCGGTGTCGCCGACGAGACCGCCGGGCGGATCCGGGACCAGGCGCCGTCCGCGCCGATCACGAGGTCGAACGTCTCCTGCCGCCCGTCCGCGAAGTGGACCAGTACGCCGTCCCGGGTCCCCGGCACCACCTGCGTCACGCCCCGACCCCACTGGACGTCGAGAGGGCCGAGCAGCAGGTCACGGAGTTGCCCGCGGTCGATCTCGGGGTTGGCCTGTTCATCTGGACGGGGTCGCCAGTCGCGCAGGACAGTTCCGTCCGTGTCCAGGATGCGCATGGCCTGCCCCTCGGGACGGGACAGTGCCTGGAACTCCGCCAGCAGACCGGCCTTGTCCAGTGCGAGCTGGCCCAGCCCTTCGTGCAGGTCGAGCGTGCCGCCCGGGGGGCGGGCGTCGAGGGCGGGATCGCGTTCGAGGACGGCGACGGGGTAGCCATGGCGGTGCAGGACACGGGCGAAGGTAAGGCCGGCAGGACCGCTCCCGACCACTGCGATGCGATGCGTCATGCCGATACACTGTATTAGTTCATTACGATGTATCGCAACGGTACAATGTCACCATGACTGTGTGGGACCGGCCGGAGCCGCCGACTCAACCCGTGCCGCTCGACCGGGAGCGGATCGTCGCCGCAGCCATCGCGCTGGCCGACGAGGGCGGGCTAGAGGCGGTGTCCTTGCGTAAGATCGCCGCCCGCCTGGACGCCGGCCCCATGCGCCTGTACAGATACATCTCCACCAAGGAGGAGCTGTTCGACCTCATGGTGGACGAGGTCCACGCCGAGATCCGCGCCGAGGAGCAGCCCGGTGACTGGCGGGAGGCGTTGCACGTCCTCGCCCAGCGCACCAGGCAGGCCGCCCTCCGCCACGAATGGCTGGCCGACCTTCTCGGCGGTCGCCCGGCCCTGGGTCCGAACCGCCTTGCCGTGACCGAGGCCACGCTGGCCGCCTTCGACGGCCTCGCGGACATCGACACCGTCATGCGCGCCGTGGAGACTGTCAGCGCCTACTTCATCGGCGCGACCAGGCGCGAGATCGCGAACCTGCGGGCCGAGCGCGCCACGGGCCTGTCCAAGCTCGACTGGCAGCGGGCCTCCGGCCCGCATCTGACGAGAATGCTGGCCACCGGCCGCTTCCCGGCGCTGGCCAGGGCCGTGTACGACGGCACGGACGTGGACGCCGAGGCATCCTTCGCGACCGGCCTGGACTGGGTCCTCGACGCCGTGGCCGTCAAACTCACCACGCCGCCGGCGTGACGCTTTGCTCTTGCCCGAGCGCCAGTCGTGGGCATGATGCCGGTGGTCATTCTCGCACTGCGTGCCCACGATCGACGAAACCGGCTCGACCGGGCGCATCGCCTCATCCAGCAGGATCGGCGTACCCGGAGGCACCAGACGCCGGGCGAACAGAGCTGACAGCTCTGCCTGACTCAATCCAGCGACCTGGCCGACCTTCCGTTGGTCGGTGAAGAACAGCTGCACGTGACCCCGCAGAAATGCGTCACCACTCTGGCAACGGTCAGTCTTCCGATGCCGGTCGGAAGTGTGCTGGGAGATGCCGCGATGCCACTCGGATGAGACAACTTCAAGTGTCTGGAGAACCGTCCAGCTTCGGCTCGTACCACCAGCCCGGCCCCTGGGGCAGGACCGGGACGGCCTGGGCCAGTGCCACCTTGGTCGGGAACTCCACGGAACCGATCCTGCGAGCCCGGCGCCCGAGAAGCGCGTCGGGCGGTCCGTACGGCCTACGCCTGCTTGTGACCGAAGTAGGTCCTCGCACTCACGATGGTTCCTCATCACCGGCGAGCCGAATGTTGATCGCGGTCTCAAGCTCAGTCATCGTGCGGCGAAAGGCGGTCTCCAGATCGACGTCAAAGCGGCGAGCCAGAATGAGCACCGACCACAGACAGTCCGCGAGCTCATGCTCCAGCGCCACTCGCCCGCCCGGCATGTCCCGAGCTCCCTCTTCGGCCATGACCAGCTTGGCCAGGTCACCGACATCGCCCACGAAGCCGAGCATGAACTCTTCCCGTGTCCAGACCCGGCCCCGTTCACGCCGGTTCAGCCGGTCGTACAGATCATGTACTCGCATCGCCTGCTGCTGCAGCGCGTCAAGGCTCATCCGCGCCTCCCGCCGGTCCACGTCGGACCCACATGCTCTCAAGCCGGGCGTTCAGCCACACTGCTCCAGCCCCGTCTCGGGCCTGCAGATCTGGCACGGCTCGATGTCCGGCTCGGCCAGCGCGATCATCGCCTCCTCTCGGTCGAGGAATCCACCCTCGACCGGATACAGCGCACAGTCCCCGCGGTGCACCAGAGCCACCGACGACGACCGCTGCGGCTGGATCTTCCACCGCATCGCGGCGTGCGCCTGCTCCCAACGCCGCCGCTCCTGCTGCTCCGCGATCTCCAGTTCCCGGATCCGGCCCCGGACCTGACGCAGCTGCCACTCCAGCCAGTCGGCCAGGGCTTGGTTCTTGTCCAGGTCGGATATGCCGCCGGACACGGCTACGCCTCGGCCGGCTCGTGTGCGTGCTTGAGCGCCATACGTGCCGCAACACGGTCGCCGGCTTCGACGGAATCCCAGAAGGGATGTGTGGACACAGCGATGCTGAGCTCCCGGAGCCGGGCGCGGAAGCGGGTGACTTCCGCGGCCTGGTCCTCGGTGTACCCCGGGCTGTCCGGCTTCGCGGAGATGTAGTTGCTGTGGAGCTGCTTGTCGCTCTCCCAGCCGGGCATCGGCTCAGCCCGACCACGGCAGGGTCTTGGCGTACTCCTCGGACGCGGCACGGGTCTCGTCGAGGGCGGCCTGGGCGTCGAGGAGGTCCTGCGGGAAGGGGAAGGATTTCGGCACGCCGCAAGGGTGCGTCTGTTCGAATTTCGGATGCGAGTGGCGCGCCGAAACCCTACAAAACGGGCACGATCAGGTCTGGAGCGAGCCACCCTCGCCCCAGACCCGCACCCCGTCGCGCGGGTCACATCTCCTCCGGGCGCAGGTCGCGAACCCACCGCCTACTTGGTCGTGTGTGGGGTAGACCTGAACGTCGGTGTAGGCGCCCTTGATGTCCCCCGCGCCCGCGGGCCACTTCAGGTTCACGGTGTGGGTCTCGTTCGGGGGCGTCACCAGGATGTTGGTCGGGGACGCGAGGCTGTCGCCGGTGTTGTCGATGTCGTAGGCGAGGTCGAAGACAGCGGCGTCACCGGGCTTCAGGGTGGTGATACGCGGCTGGGCGTGGCCGCGCTCGATGGGGTTCGAGGTGTTGTCGGCGTCCTTGATGTCGACGCCGGCGAAGCCCGTCGCCGAGCAGGTGGTCGAACCCCGGTTGATCATGGTGATGTCGATCCTGCCGGAGTCCTCGTCGGGCGCGGCGTCCATGGCGTCGATGGCCAGGTCCTGCGTCTTGCAGAACGTGACCTTGCCGCCGGTCTTCATCGTGCCGTTCGCGGCTGCCTTCGCCTCGGTGTCCTCACCGGAGCCCGACTTCGCGTTGCCGGCCTCCGAGCCGCCGGAGCCCGGGCCGCCCTGCAACTTCGAGCCACCGTCCGAAGACGAAGAAGACGAGGACGAGGACGAGGAGCCCTTGGAGGACGAGTCCTTCCCGGAGCCGTCGCTGCCACAGGCGGTGAGCGAGAGGGCGGCGGCGACGCCGACGGCGGCAAGAGCAGTGACGCGGGTGTACTTCACGGTGTTCCCCCAGGAATAACGCGGTGCATGCGGTCGGAAATATTTGTATCCCGCACCGAGTCACAGGCGGCCCTCCACGACGTCTTCGTTCCGTCACAGGCGTATCGACCTCACGGTCCGCCAAGGCGTCACCGTACGGTCACCCGCCTGGCCCGAGTTCGACCTCTGGCCCCGGTCGTAGCCGTGTCTCCACCGGCAACGCGGTCCGGTCCGGCACTCTGTGCCCATGACCGACGTCTTCGAGCACACCCCGCAGGTCTGGAATGCCTCGCAGCTTCGCGACGCACTCAAGGACCTGCCCGATGACGCGCCCGTCCACATCGGCGTGGCAGACGACCCCGGCGACTTCGACGGATACCGGGACTTCGTCCTCGTGGACGCTCATCAGGTGGAGAACTGGTGGCCGCCCACCTCCACAGCGCCGGAACGTACCGAGACAGCACAGGAACTGACGCTGTTCGCCGACTGGGAACCGGGCGCATACGACCGTCTGGACTGAACCGGGACCTACCGCGGCGCCTCGCCCCGGGTAGGGGGTCAGGTGGGGTTCAGCGGAGTATTGCCGGGTACCCGCGTACAGCTCAGGTTCCAGCGACAGGACCGTGAACGGCTCCCCCGCCTTCACCGCGTGAAGCGCGCGACTGTTGTCACCGTGGCCTCGATCGTCTCTGGCTCAAGCCGTGATCAGCCAGCCTCCAGGGCATCGGCCCGCCTTTTTAGGTTTGCCGCGATGCCGTCCCAGTCCGGTCCGTGAAGCCACAGGTTCTCGGCAGCCTCGCGCATCAGCACCGGCTCGTCCGGCCGTTGCAACAACACCAGCCGAAAGGCCAGATTCCGGACCCAGACCGGCAACTGGCCGTCGACCACGTGCGGACTGAGCTCACGCAGCATCGCGAGGATCGCATTCGCGTCCGCGAAGGTCAGCTCCTCAACGAAGTAGTGCTCCCGGTGTTCCTGGTCGCACTCCGGCGTGGGCCCGTACTCGTCTCCGTAGAGACACCACGCGTGCTCCGTCAGGGTGCTGTGCATGTCCTGGAGCCTACGACGCCATGATCCGTCGACGGCCTAGTGCCGGATCAGGCAACGTTTGCCCTGTTGTGATGTGACGCGCCGTCCGGGTGCTGTGGTGGACGGCGCGTGGCCGTCATTCTGTCCGGGTGGCAGAACGAGTGCGTGTCCGAGAGATCGATGACGATGAGGGGCGGCGGCTGCTGCGGATTATCCGCAGAGGCACCGGGTCTGTGGTGACCTGGCGGCGGGCCCAGATGGTGCTGCTATCCGCGCAGGGCATGCCGGTGGCGAAGATCGCCGAGGTGTCGTTCACCAGCGACGACCGGGTCCGGGACGTGATCCACAACTTCAACGCCGACGGCTTCGACTCTCTGTATCCGAAGTACTCCGGTGGCCGGCCCAAGACGTTCACGCTGCCGGAGCGCCGTGAGATCAAGAAGATCGCGAAGTCCAAGCCGGCCGAGCACGACCTGCCGTTCTCGACCTGGAGCCTGTCCAAGCTGGCGGACTTCCTGGTCGCCGAGGGGGTGGTCGACGACATCAGCCACGAGGGTCTGCGCATCCTGCTCCGCGAGGAAGGCGTCTCCTTTCAACGCCTGAAGACCTGGAAGACCTCCCGTGATCCGGACTACGCGGCCAAGAAAGCGCGGGTTGAGCACCTGTACGCGATCGCCGACGGCGAGGTCATACCCGAGAACGGCGAGCCCGAAGTCATCTTCTGTATGGATGAGTTCGGGCCGCTCAACCTGATGCCCCACCCGGGCCGGCAGTGGGCCGAGCGCGGCGGCAGGCACAAGGACCCAGATCGCGAACCGCGCCGACGGCGGCGAGCGACCTGCAACCGTTACGGCGGGGTGCGACACCTGTTCGCCGCTCTGGATGACTCTGCTGCGCAATTCCTGGGTCAGGCTGTGAGTCGGTAGGCGAGGCGTTCGAGCCGGCTGCTGCGGGTGTGATGCTGGTCGTGTCCGGTCCAGTGGGCGTCGAGTCTGATCACGTTGAGTGCGGTGGCGGAGAAGGCGTGTTGGAGGCGGACTTTCGGTAGCCCGCGGTAGCGGGCCCGGCGTATGCCGGTGATGTCGAGGGCTTGATTGATAGTGCCTTCCACACCCGCTCGCAGGGCGTACTTGGCCTTCCACGTCTCGGTCTTCTGCTCGGCGCGGGCCTGGGTGAGGGCTTCTTCTGGCTCTCTGGGGCGCAGGGTGAGCATGCGGCGGCCTTTCGCGGAGCTGGTGCATTGGTCGCGGAAGGGGCAGGGGCGGCAGGTGCGGACGCCGAAGGTGATGACGATCGCGTCCGTTCCGTGCTGTTTCACGGGGTTCCAGTGCGCGCTGGTCTTGCCGGCGGGGCAGCGGACCTGGCGGGCCCTCCAGTCGATGATGAAGGCGCTCTTGTCGAAGCCGGCGTGGGCCTTGGCCTGGGCGGAATGATCCAGCAGAACCGGGGTGACCATACGGGTGCCCTGTTTCAGCGCGGCGGCGATGAGGTCGGCGGATGGATAGCCGGAGTCGAGGTAGTGCTCGGCGGGCCTGATGCCGTGCTCGGCCAGGCGCTGTTGGACCGGGGCGGTCGCTTTCACATCGGGCACGGTGGCATCGGTGGTGCACACGTCCGTGATCAGATTCGGTGCCGCCCGGACACCGGCTTCGGCTTCGGCTTCGGCTTCGGTGGGAGTGTCGCAGGTCTCGGTGAGATGGACCTTGTAGCCCATCCAGAACAGGCCCTCGCCCTTGGCCGCCCAGCGTGCGTCCGCGTCGTAGGGGGAGGCGAGGCGGCGATGACCGGGCGGGACACCCTCGTCGTCGGCGGCCCGCTTCTTGATCACCTCCCGTCCCCTGGTGTCGGTGCTCAGGTAGTACGTCTGGACGAGGATCTGCCGCAGGATCTGTACGGACTCGATCTCACGGATCCATGGGGGTGTGCCGGGTGACCAGGCCGCCCGGCACAACGCCAGCGCGTCCTGGCCGAAGACCTGCGCGAGCCGGTCGCGTTTCGTCTGCGAGGCGGGCATGCGCCAGCCGTCCACCCGCGGCCCGTACCGGTGAGCGAACTCGGCGACATCGACCTGCCCGGCCAGCCACGACGGCGCCGCGACAGCCAGGGCCTCCAGCGCCGCCCGCACACTCTCCCCGGCCAGCTCGAGGCGGTTCAAGTCCCGCACCGCACTGATCACATGGGTGGAATCGGTCCGCTGCCTGCCCCCGGCCGCGACCAGCCCCTCCTCCACGCAGTACTCAAGGAGACGGTCGAAGACCACCCGTTCCATGCCGTTGTCGGACAGGCGGGAACGGAACCGGCTCAGCACACTGGCATCGAAGCCGGTGTCCGTCAGCTCCGCCCCGAGCGCGTACTTCCAGTCGATCGCCCGCACCGCCATCGCCGCGGCCTGCCGATCGGTCAGATCCTCGGCGAACTGCAACACCGTGACCAGGCACAACACCCCCGGAGACAAACCCGGAGCCCCACGCACCCCGAACGCCGACGCGAACGGCTCGTCCGCGAAAACCTCCGCGAGCCGGTCTCGCACCCGTATCGCCAGGCTCCCCTGCGGGAACGCCGCCCGCGCCACCATCACGGTCTGCTCCGGGACTTCCGGCAGCCCCTCCGGCCGCATCGACATCCACACCACCCCCACGGCCGCACGACAGGACAACGACCGTACAGACGATCATCCCGTGCCCACCTTCACCCCCGCACGGAATTGCGCAGCAGAGTCCTGGATCTATCCAAAGACACTCTACGGCCACATCAAACCGGTCAAGCGGCGGACTCAGTTCCTGGAGTTCTGCCGCTACCTGCGCAGCCTCTACCCGGCCGACGTCAGGATCGCGATCGTGGCCGACAACTTCTCCCCGCACCTGACCACGAAAAGGTGTCAACGGGTCGGCATCTGGGCTGCCGCGAACAACGTCGAGATCGCCTACACACCGACCAACAGCTCCTGGCTCAACTGTATCGAGGCCCAGTTCACGGCCCTGCGCTACTTCACCCTGGACGGAACGGACCACGCCGACCACAAGGAACAGGGCAGCATGATCCGCCGCTACATCATCTGGCGAAACCGCCATGCCGACGACCAGCGCCTACAAGCCGTCGTCGACAGGGCAAACGTTGCCTGATGCGGCACTAGTCACGGACTCGGCTCCGGCGTTGGTGGATGCGTTGGCGGCGACGCTGAAGCTCCTCGCACTGCCAGCACAGCCACCCTTCTTGAGGGGAGAGGACTGTTGCGTTCGAGCAGGACGGGCTTGCGCATTTTGTGCGTTGCTCCGGCCCGTCGTGGATGAAGACGCGCTTCTCACCGTTGCTCTGCAGGTCGTAGCCGGTAGGCCGCTCGGTCAGTACGTGGGCGTCGTGACGCAGGGGGTGGAAGGGTACGAATTCGTTGGCGACATGATCGGGGTCGTCCGTGTTGAAGTGATCGTGGCAGCGCTGGGCCCACCAGCGGCGTACGACGTTGAAGTCGGCGAGGTGCCAGACCCAGATGTTTCCGCCGGTGAGCTCGAGAACCTGCTGCCCCAGCCTGCCGGTGGCCTGTTCCTGGTCGATGCCGGTCAGTTCCCAGCGTCCTTCACTCAGGTCGCAGATTCCGTTCTCGCAGCGCTGCTCAGTGAGGGCGTCGTGGGCGATGCACTGCAGGTCCTCGATGGCGCAGGGTCCGATCCGAAGCGAGCCGTGACAGTCGATCACGTGGCGGATGTGCTGGACCTGTTCGGGGCCGGGGCTTTCGACTTCCTCCTCTGTGACGGTCTCGACGAACGGGACGAACTCGCCGCTCTCGATGGCGGTGCGCATCCGTACCGCAAGACGGCGGACGACGTCCTGCAGGTCAGAAGGGAGATCGGGGTGGTCGGCTGCTGGGCAGACTGCGGGGTGAGGGATCCGGCAGTAACCGCTGGAGGCATCGGTGCCTGGATAGGCCACTCCGCGGTGAATGTGCCAGCGCATCTTCGCCGGAATACGGCGGGTGGGAAACTCGCAGGTCAAAGGAATTCGCAACCCGTCATGCCGTTCGAACCACTCGACAGGGGTGCCGCAGTACTTGCACAGGGATGCGGCAGCCCTCCGAAGGACTTTCGTCCGGTTGGAACGGTGTAGGTGCATCGGCATGGGGCCCATTCCCGGCTGGCCTGTTGTGCTGCGTCAGTTACAGAACGACGTTCCTCTGACGCAGGACACGGCAGGTGAGGGCCTGCCAGCGCGGCACTCGGAGGTCAGTGCCCCGGTCCCCCAGGGAGCTCGTTCCTCCCGTCGTGAGGCCGGCGGTCGAGCGTGCTCCAGGCAGGGGAGGCCGTCAGCTAGGAAGATGTCCGGCAGGCATTACGGGGCCGCCGGTCCAAGGCTGGTCAGGCGCCAGGTCCGTACAGAGGGGCTGCTGGGCGAAGGTTCCTCAACCAGCAGCAGTGGTCCGTGGGGTGTGCCTGCCCGCGCCGCGAGCCAGGTGTCCAAGTGCTCAGTGTGCGGCCTTTCCCCGAGGCGGGTCCGGGGCACGAACGGCGTCAGCGCGCTGGCCGTCAGCAGCTCTTCAGCGGAAGTCGGCTCGGTGTGAGTGAGGTTGTCCTTCCATTCCTCAAAGAAGCGGTTCCACACATGATCCGGGTTGACGTCGTGCTCTGCTTGGACGGGGCCCGGGGTGGGCGCTGCCGGATCAGGTGCCTTCGGACAGTTCAGAGAGCCTCGCGCGTCACGCCACGCCCACGTCTCGTCCGTGTTGTAGGCATCCTTTCGCTCTTCGAGGTAGACGCCGCAGTATCGGCAGGGGCGGGCACGAAGCTCGAGTGGGCTGCATCGCGGACAGTCTTTCCGGTCAATCCTGCGCCTTCCGGGGCTGTAGCACTTTCCGCACCAGTCGGCAGGCAGAGGCTGGTGATCGCCTGGATAGATCGGCGTCCCCTGCTCGGCGGCCATCCTGATGGTCACCCCTGCTCTCGCGAGGCCGGCATACGCCGAAGCCGCGGCAAATCGGCCGGCTGCGGCGTGCTGCTCGGCTAAGGCGAGATACTCCTCGGGTGTCACCTGTTGTCTCCTTGACGATGGATTGACGGGACGACCGTGTCACTGGCGGCACAGGGGTAACGACGCGGTGGCGTGGAGGTTCTCGTTCCAGGTGCAGCGACCACTCCAGCGTTCACGGACGTGTCCGGCTCCTTCTGGGGTGGGAACCACTGACAACCAACCCCGGCCGCTTGTCGGCTCGGGATCGACGGGCAGGCCAGGAGCCTGCCTGCCCGTGCCGCGGCCAGCCCCTCGGCCACCTCCGGGCCTACTCCTGGGCGCGTGTATCGACCTGGGGCGCGGTCGCAGCCAGAGGTGTCGTCCGCGAGCAGGCACGTGCTGAGCGACAGACTTCCGGGTTCCATCCCTGCTGGTCAGCGTTGGGGCTCCTTGAAAATGGCTCTGCCCGCGACTCCGTAGCCGGTCTTGCCGGGCCTTCCCCTCAGCACGGTCGGCGCCGCCATCAGCATGACGTTGCTGCAGCCGCCGACTGCCCGATGACGATCCATCGCCCTGGCGACCGTGTGGAGTTCTAGAGTGAAGGGTCCGCCAAGGGGCGCCACTCGAATGTCGTTCCTCCCGTGCCGCGCGGTGCCCTCGTGATGTCAGGCGGCGCGCTTCACGTGGCAGACCAGCCACATCAGCAGGGCATCGAGGTCGGCGGCGGCCGAGAGGATCCGGTCGACCGCCTCGGGGGTGTGCAGCCACTCCTCGCAGCCGAGCGGGCGGGCTGCGATCAGCGAACGATGGCGCAGCAGGTTCGTACGGGGGTGGTCCGTCGGATAGCCATACGGGGGGCGTTTCATCACGTCCCCGGAGATGTCGTAGCCCTTCTTCCGTACGTCCTCGAGGATGGCGGACAGTTCGCGGCCGCTCCTCTCGGAGGCCACGGCTTTGCGGAACATGTCCACCTGGCCGGGATCGGGGTACCACCAGGCGCCTTGGATCCGCAGGCCGTCCAGGGAGAACCGGAGACCGATCTCGATCTTGCGGCCGAGTCGGATCACCGCGCCCTGGTGCTGCCACCACCAGGAGTCGGTGCGGTAGTGCCAGACGGAGAAGTCCTCGTACCGGGGGTCGGTGTCCGCGACCTCGTTGAGCAGGGCGATCATCGGCTGCCGGACCAGGCGTTCGCGGTCCGCGCGGTAGCGCTCGCGGGTCGCGTGGGTCGGTTCGCCCTGGAGCTGCCACAACACGTCCATGGCCTGCTCCGGCCAGCCGGTGAACTGTCCGCGCATGCGCGCAGGATAGCTCACCCATGATCCGCGCGCGGAGAGTGAGACGGGCAGGGATGCGTAACCCCTGACAAGGTGGGAGGTGTTGCGGCGGGGCTCGCCGGCCAGTTCGATGTGCCGTGCGCGGTGGGCGACTTCGTCGAGGAACATGGCGAGTGCAGTCGGTATGAAGCGGGCGGTGAGATTGTGCAGTCGACTTGAGATCCCACAGAACCTGTAGGATCTCGCGGCTCGTGTCATAGAGCATTGCGCTGACCAGCAGGTTCCTGATCTGTCTCAGGACGTTGCCCTATGCCTCTGTCTCACCTCCCATGGCATTTCCTCGCGGGGCGACACGAGCGTGCTGGATGATGGGGCGGTGCAGCTCCCCTACGTCTACCGCGTCACCAAGTACGACCCCGCCGACCGTGACGAACACGGGTATTACACCGGCAGTCAGGACACCGTCAGCGATCACGGCGAGGTCGAGGCGTCGTATCTTCAGGCGGTCGCGGCGTTTGCTGAGGACACCGGCGTCGATCACCTGGCAGTACGTGAACCACAGATCCCGTCCATCGCGCACTTCGGCGTGGAGCCTCCGGTGGACGGCTTTGGGTTGAACGGGCTCTTCCCTGGCGGCCCTACCGGTTTTCACGACGGGGCAGAAGTACCGCTCGGAATCGGTCTGGAACTGGTGCGAGCCATGTTGCGTGATAGCGGCGCCTGGTGCCGGCTGGAGGTGGAAGGCACGTTCGCAGTCCACGTGGGATGGGACCAGTACCTCTACATCAGCAGCAGCCGGCCTTGCGAGGAAGCGTTGGCCCATACCCGGGAGCTCGGACTGTTCCCAGAACGCCTGGACGCCTCCCCGTATGCCTTCGGGGCCGAAGAGGAAGAGCAGGTCATCCAGCGGCCCGGCGATGACGACTTCTGGGCCGACCTGCATTGGGCAGTCGTCACCGGCCGTGCAGGAATCCTGGAAGAGACATATCTCGAAGGTGCCTCACGATGGCACCACCTCACCAGCGACACCATCGACCCCGTTCGCGTTGGACTGGCTCCCCGGGCCCGTCTCGCCGTCTGGCCGTCCCTGTCCACCGACATCGACGCCGTCCTGAGAGCCCTGCCCGCTGATGGCCTCGTCGAAGTCGTGTGGCAGGACGACGACGGCAACATCCGCAGCGCCATCGCAGACGAGGACGAGTTCCCCGAACTGGCCGCCCGGATATCCCGTGCCCATGCCGCCGTGCTCCTGTCTGTATACGCGGGTGAATCTGTGCCTCTGTGCACTGCTGTCATGCCCGACAACGACGGAGTCCTACGGGCTCGTTGGCGAACCGAGCCGACGCCGAGCGACCGCGACTGGGCACTTCGTCAGGCCCAAGGGTGAGCGCTTCGACCGGCTGTCCTGTCGCAGTGCACCTGACAGACGGCGAGCTGCTGACCTACCGGGTTGCCACGTCGCTTGAGAGCGATGGCCCTCGGCATTCTCAAACGACGTGGCTTTCACGGAAGTTGCGTTCGCCGTACTGCTGGAGCGTGGAACGCGGTAGGGGGTTGCTGCGTTTCAGCGGTATGAGAAGCACTGTGATTGTGGTGACAGTCGGCGTCGCCGCCGGTGTCTGCCTGATTTTGGTGGATCGCGCTTTGCTGTGGGCAGAGCACCGTGGGTGGATCTATTACCGCAAGACGAAGGGGCGTACTTCTGCGCTGGTAGAGGGGTTCTCTCCAGCCGCGCAGGCGGTGAAGCAGGCGATGGAGCAGGAGAGGTTCCGCAAGAACGTCCGGATCGGAGAGGGGACGCCACTTGGCGTTGACCTGGACGAGGGCGTCGCGCGGGTCCGTCGCTCAGAGCCCGGTCGGCAAGAATCCGCCAACCCGAATGAGATCGAGTAAGAATCGGCCAGCTTGAATGCGACAGAGTGCCACCGATGTGCCATCGGAGCTGAGATTGTGCTGCGAAATTTGAGACCCTACAACCTGTAGGATCTCGCGGCCCGGGGCACCGCTCGACGCCGTGACCTGCGGCTTCTCTGGTTGTCTCATTGCTTGGCCAATGAGTTCTGTCTCACCACCGCGTCATTTCCTCTGCGGGGATTTTCCTGGCCGCAGCGGCCACGCGTTTCCCGACGCGGGTCAGCTTCACCGTCAGGGCAGCAGGACGACCTTGCCGAGGTTGGCACGGGCTTCGATGATCTCGTGCGCTCGTGCCGCATCAGCCAGCGGAATTTGGGCGTGAACGGCCGGCTGCAACTGCCCGGACAGGGTCAGCTTCCACAGCTCCTCACCATGCTGGTCATAGAGCTCGCGCTGAGTGTCGACAAACCTCGCCATGGTGAGCCCGGTGATGGTTTTCGATCCTGCCAGGAGGTCGAAGGCCGGAACGGTGCCGCCGCCCGAGTTGAAGAAGACGAGTCGCCCGCCGGGTGCAAGGGCGGAGACGGCGCGTGAGAGTAGATCTCCACCGACTCCATCCAGGACGACATCGACTGGCTCCCCCCAGTGCTCGCTGTCGTAGGTCACGATCTCGTCAGCGCCCAGACCGCGGAGGAATTCCGCCTTGGTGTGCGAGCTCACGGCCGCGACGACCCGTCCGATGCCCTGAAGCTTGGCCAGTTGGACCGCGAGATGCCCCACTCCGCTCGCGGCACCCGTGATCAGGACCGACTCGCTCACGAGAGGGCGGGCCGCGGCGAGGGCGGCGAGGGCGACGTGTCCGCTGCGCACCAGCGCGACGGCTTGGATGGCGCTCGCTCCGTCCGGTATGCGGCTCGCCATGAAGCCGGGGGCGATTGCCTGTTCGGAATACGAGCCGCCGCTGAAAGTGAGCGACGTGATGCGGTCGCCGACCTCGAAATCCGTCACGTCCGGGCCGAGTGCGATCACCGTTCCGGCGACCTCGCCTCCAAGGACTCCCGGTAGCGGCGTCCTGCCGCCTTCGCCGCGAACCTTGCGCACGGAGGGAAGAGTCACACCGATGGCTTCCGTGCGGACCAACAGTTCCCCCGGGCCGGGCTTAGGGGCCTCCGCATCTTCGACGCGGAGCACTTCCGGACCGCCGTACTCATAAAAACGAACCCGCCGCATGCACACCTCCAGGTCATTGGGAGACCCAACGATACCGAAGGATCATAGGGAACCCCAATGATTTTCTGGTTAGTCTGGCCCCATGTCCGACACCACCCGCGCTCCCGCCCGTATCCGCTCCCTCCCCAGCTGGCTCCTGGGTCGCGCCGCAGCTCGGGGACACCGGCTCGTCGCCGAAGCCCTCGCTCAGGTGGGCATGCGGATGATGCACCATGCCGTCCTATCGGCAGTCGCCGAACTGGGACCCGTATCGCAGGCCGAGCTGGGCCGCAGCCTGAGCATCGATCCCAAGGACATGGTCGCGATCCTCAACGACCTCCAGAACGATGGCCTCGTGACCCGAGCGCCGGACGCCAAGGACCGTCGCAAGAACGCCATCACCCTCTCGCCGAGCGGGAAACGTCGCCTGCTTCAGACGGAGAAACTGGGCCGTGAGGCGAACGATGAGCTGACCGCTGTCTTGACGCCTGCCGAGCGGACCCAGCTCATGGGTCTCCTCGCGCGCATAGTCCAGCAGGAAGAGCCCTGCGCTGAAACCGGCCCAGGTGGCGAATAGCAGCTCGTCACGCATGCCGGGAAGACAGCGAGGCAGCCGTCCCACCCTCAGGTCAGGAAGCCTCAGCATCGTGTCCAAATCCTCGGCCGACGCCTTCCATGGTCACGTTCCGGAGCCGGACTTTCGCACCGCTGCGGCAACGCTCCTGCCGAACCGGGTAGGTCTCATCCTGCGGCCGCGTTCGGCGCGCTCGATCAGGGGCCGGCCCAGGTCTCTCTCCAGGCGGTTGATCTGGGTCACCAGCGTCGACTGGTGAATGCCAAGGGCTCGGGCGGCTTCAGTGACGGTGGGGTAGGGCAGGGCGGCGACGAAGCGTTCGAGTCGCTGTCGGCCGGATGGGCTCGTGAGAGCGTCACGTAGGACGGCAGGGATGCCGGTGGCTTGCTCGCCGGCGCGGAGGGCGGCGTCGTGGCTTGCTCCTCCGCGGGGCGGAGAGGGATCTTGTGGGTGTGTGCCCAGCGGGCCATGTTCGCGGGGCTCATTCCCTTCTCCTGGGCGAGGTCGGGCAGGGTCCGGCGGTGAACGGCGTACTGCTCGATGAGCCAGTCGCGGTCGATGGCGCCGCGGCGCTTGTAGTCCTGTGGACCCTCGCGGAGCGGGATGCCGTACTCCTTGGCGAGGTCAGTCAGCACTCTGCGGGAGAAGCCTGTGAGGTGGCGATCTGCTGGAGGGACTGGTGTTCGTCGAGGTAGAGCCCTCTCTGTCAGCCTTGGGTGAGACATCCCGTTCTGCGGGGTTAGCCTGAGAGGGTGTTCGGTACCTTTTCAGGCTGCCGCGGGCGGTTTCGGGCGGAGGTATTGCCCGATTTGGCTCGGGCTCGCGGTCAACCTGCTGGCCATGGAATTGACCATGGCCCAGTGGATCATCGACCGGGACCGCTCCGGCAGCGCCTCGTAGTCACGGTGCAGACGCCGGTAGCGGCTCATGATCCCGAAAGTCTGCTCTACACGCCAGCGGACCTTCTGGACCACAAAGCCTTTCTGTTCCGCATCACGCGCCACGACTTCCACCTCGATGCCCAGGGCGGCCGCGTGCGTGATCATCTTGGACTTGTACCCAGCGTCCACCCACGCCTTCGTCACCGTGGGCAACTTCGCGGCCAGGGCGTCGGCAACGAGTTTGCCGCCGTTGGTGTCCTGCACGCCGGCGGCCGTGACGATGAGAACCAGCAGCAACCCGAGTGTGTCGGTGGCGATATGCCGCTTGCGGCCCTTGATCCGTTTGCCACCGTCGTACCCTTGCGTGCTCTCCGGCGCATTCGGTGACGCCTTCACCGTCTGGGCATCGATCACCGCGGCGGTCGGCAGTATCCGGCGCCCCTTCTTCCTGCGTAACTGGTCACGCAGGGTGTCGTGGACCTCCTCGGCGGTGCCGTCCGCTTCCCACGCCCTGAAGTAGCCGTAGACCGTGGTGTGCGGCGGGAAGTCATGGGGCAGGTAGCGCCAGGCCACCCCCGTCCGGGCAACGTAGAGGATCGCGTTGACCACCTCGCGCAGATCGGTGGTGGGCTCCCGCCCTTCGGCCCGCGCGGCCCGCCACTCCAGCAAAAGGGGCTCGATCAACTCCCACTGATCATCCTTGAGATCCGAGGGGTAGGCACGTCGCTCAGTCACAAGATGATCAAAACCGATGACCCCGACGTCGCGCTACGAGATCATGGAAACAAGTCCATCTCGCCACACCGCGGACCGGACAGATAGGGGGATCCCCCTACCGAACACCCTCTGAGAGGGCACGACAGGGGAACCGTCCCTTATGCCCAGCACAGAGCCCGTCGGGTCCGACCCGGCGCCGAGGCCGAAGCGCCGCACTTTCACCTCGGAGTACAAGCTGCGGATCGTCGCCGAGTACGACGCCGCGCCCAGGAACGAGAAGGGTGCGGTCCTGCGCCGGGAACGGCTCTACCACTCGCATGTCAAGGAGTGGCGGGCCGCCCGGGACGCCGGGGCCCTGGAAAACCTGGTTGACCGCCGGACCAGCCCGGCCCGGGCGAAGAAGTCCGCCGCGGAGGTGGAGAACGAAAAGCTGCGGCAGCAGGTGGAGCGCTTGCAGAAGGACCTGGCACGGAACAAGGCCGCACTCGAGGTGATGGGAAAAGCCTCCGCGCTCTTGGAAATGATCTCCGAGAGCGCGGACTGAAGCCTGCCGCCGACCCTGTCGTGGACGAGGCGTTCACCGGCGTCGAGGTTCAGCTGGGCATCACGGCCGCCTGTCGGCTGACCGGCCGCTCCCGCGCCACGCACTACCGCCGGCTCCGGCCCCCGCCACCACGCAGAACACGTGCCCCACAGGTGCAGCCGTCGGCCCTGACGGCCGAAGAGCGGGCTGCGGTACTCGAGTTGATGAACGGCGACGAGTACGCCGAGCTGGCGCCCGCGCAGATCTGGGCCCGCGAGCTGGATGCCGGGCGCTATCACTGCTCCGTCTCGACGATGTACCGGATCCTGCGCGAGCAGGATCAGTCCGGTGAGCGCCGACGGCAGGCCACCCATCCCGCCAAGGCGGTGCCCGAGCTGGTCGCCACCGGGCCCTCACAGGTGTTCACCTGGGACATCACCAAGGCGGCCGGACCGGCCAAGAGCGTCTGGTATCACGCCTACGTGATCATCGACATCTTCAGCCGGTACATCGTCGGCCACACCGTCGAGCGAGCCGAATCAGCTGTGCGGGCCGAGGAGCTGATCCGCGAGACCATCGCCCGCAACGGCATCGTGCCCCAGACCGTGCACGCGGACCGCGGCACCTCGATGACGTCGAAGAAGGTGTCCCAACTACTGATCGATCTGGGCGTGACGCGGTCGCACTCGAGGCCGAAGGTCTCCAACGACAACCCTTACAGCGAGGCTCAGTTCAAGACCACGAAGTACATGTCGGACTATCCCGAACGGTTCGATTCGCTGGCCCACGCCCGCGAGTGGTTCGACGCGTTCATCGCGTATTACAACCATGAGCACCGGCACTCGGGTATCGGCTGGCACACACCCGCCTCCGTCCACTTCGGGACTGCCGAGGAGGTCCGCGACCAGCGCGCGGTCACCCTCGCCGAGGCATACGCCCGTCACCCCGAACGCTTCGGCCGCCGCCCCAGACCACCCGAGATACCCCAGACAGCCTGGATCAACGACCCGGCCAAACGCAGGGAACCCACACCACAAACTTCATAGCGTCACGACCGTCTCACTGGACTTGAAATCTTCCGCGAGAACAGTCATCAGCCGACGAGGCAGCGCGAACGCGCGATGAAGGGCTTCCGCAGTACCGGCGGGGCCCAGCGGTTCCTGTCCGCGTTCAGCGGCATCTCACCGCACTTGCGACCACGCCGCCACCTGATGGCCACCGAATACCGCACCGAGATGACCACCCGCTTCGCCATCTGGGACGAGATCACCGGCGCCACCGACCAGCCCATCGCAGCGTAAGCCAGGCCCCCACCCGACCCCTACACACCCTTAATCGATCAACGCACCAATGTGACAACGTCCTCGATGCGTAGCGAGCAGAAGGGCCGGATACCGTGCGGTGTCACCGAGCGCAGCCCCTGGGCTGGGTGTGTCACGGCGCGTGTCGGTCAGTCGCGATTGGGGTGCGCGGTGGCGGAGTAGGCGTCGTGCCAAGCGGCTTTAGCGCCTGAGTCGCCGATTCGGTAGACCTGTACGTCGGCACCCACGCCGATGATGAGGGACAGCACCGCGGCGGTGATACGGAGCGGCGTGCCCACCGTGCTGGTGGATCCCTCCGCCTCGGGGGTGCGGTGGGCGGCGCGGCGGTAGAGCCACCACACCGCTGCGGACACCAGGAAGAGCCCGATGGCCCAGGGGAGCAGTTCGTCGCCGAGTTCGGTGTGCTTACGGACCAGGGGATCGCGGTCCACGTGCCGTTCCAGCCACTCGCCGGCGTTGGTCGTCAGCGGCACGCTGATCAGGGACACCAGGGCAAGGGCTGGCAGGGCGAGGCCGAACCTGCGCATGACGGAGGGGATGGCGGCGCACAGGATCAGGGCGAGCGCGGTGAGGGGTACCAGGACCACGACGACGTGCACGAACAGGACGTGTGCGGGGATGCCGTTGATCAGGTCGAGTCCCACAAGGGGCTCCTTCGGAGGGTGGTGTTCAATGCTGGACAGGGACGAGTCGGGCTCCTGCGGCGACATAGGTGGTAAGCCGCGGCCGCGACCGGGAGGCGCCCGTTCCCTGCGCGCGGGAATGACGCTGTGTCGCACCTCATGACCCATAGCGGCTGAATCCTGGAGTTCGCCATTCCTGGCCGTCGGGCAGAACCGCGAGTGCTTCGTAGCCGTCCAGTGTTTCCACCCAGCCCTGTGCCCCGTTGCCTCGGGCGAACGCGGCGGTGGCGTAGGTGTCGGTCAGCGTCAGGCGGGGCCCGACGAGTGTGAGGGAGGCGAACGTGTCGGCAGGTCTACCGGTGTGCGGGTCGACGATGTGATGGCCGCGTTCGGCGGTGCCGGAGGTGGCGACGGCCAGGTCGTGGCTGGCGGTGATGACGGTGGCCAGTTCACCGGGGCGTAGCGGGTGGGCGATGCCGATGCGCCACGCAGTGCCCGGGCCCGCCTGTCCGCGGAGCTGCAGGTCACCTCCGCCGTTGATGCACGTGTGGTGCGCGCCCGCGTCGTAAAGGAGCTGGGATGCGGTCTCGGTGGCCCAGCCTTTGACGAGCCCCGAGGGGTCGAGGGTTCTCGCGGGGATGATGCTGAACCAGCCATCGCTGGCATGGGCGGCCTGTGCGCACAGGGACAGGACTTCGTGGACTTCGGGCGGGCAGTGCTCCAGTCGGATCTCGCCGCGGTCGAGGCGGCTGATGTGGCTGTCGGGCCGGTAGGTGGAGAACACGGCATCGACCTGGTGGAGGTGGTGCACAGCCTCGACGAGGGCGCGGCGGATGGCGGGGGTCGGCTGGTCGCGGATGTCGAAGGAGAAGACGGTGCCCATGACGTGCTCGACGTGGCGCAGACCCTGTGTGGTGTCAGGCATGGGCCTGGTCCAGGGCGCTCTGGAGGGACTGGATGTAGCCCTGGCTGGTGTAGCTGGCGCCGGAGACGGCGTCGATGTGCGCGCTCTGGGCTCCGATGGCCTCCTGGGTGAGGCGGGGCAGGGCGTAGGCTGCGATCTCCTGGTCACGGCCTCTGTGGTCGGGGGCCTGGAGGACCTTGATCGAGGTGATCTTGCCCTGGTTGAGGGTGGCGGCGACCTGCACGGTTCCGTACTGGGTGTCGATGGGATCTCCGGTGAACGTGCCCGTCCCAGTGGATGTGCCCGGCGAGGCGTCTGCGGGAGTGTGCGAGGCCGTCGGGGAACGGGGAGCCGCCCCGGCCAGGGCGGGGAGCTGGTGGGGTTTGAGGGCGAGCAGGGCGACGATCAGGGCGCTGATCCCGGTGGTGGTGAGGACGGCTCGGCGCATGGCGGTTCTCCTCAGAACGCGAAGGACTCGTGGTGGATGCGCCGGGCCGGGACACCGGCTTCGCGCAGGGCTCTGATCGCGGCCTCGGTCATGCCGGGCGGGCCGCAGAGGTAGACGTCGTGCGCGGCCAGATCGGGGACCAGGGTGCTCAAGACCCGGGCGGTGAGGGGGGAGGCGTGTCCGGCCGGTTCGTCGACGATGTAGTGCACGGTGGCCCGTCGGCGGGAGGCTATCGCGTCGAGTTCACCGCGCAGGGCGAGGTCGACGGCGCGGCGGGCCCGGTAGACGAGGGTCACCTGGCCCGGGAGCGTCTCGAACAGCGCACGCAGGGGGGTGATGCCGACCCCGCCGGCCAGGAGCAGGACCCTGGGGGTGGTCCGGCGGTTCGCGGTGAAGGCGCCGTAGGGTCCCTCGGCCCACACCCGGGTGCCGGGCCTCAAGCGGGCGAGGGCGGCGCTGTGCCCGCCGGCGGTCTTGACCGTGATCCGCAGGTGGCCGGGGTGGGCGGGGGCCGAGAGGGAGTAGGGGTTCGCGGTCCACCACAGTCCGCGGGTCAGGAAACGCCAGCGCAGGAATTGCCCCGGCTCGCCCCCGAGGTCGTCGAGGTGCTGGCCGGTGAGGTGGACGGAGACCACGCCCGGTGCTTCGGGGTGGACCGCGGCCACGCGCAGGCGGTGGCGCAGCCCTCGCCGGACTGGGACGGCGAAGCGGTACCAGGCGACCAGGGCCGCGACCCCGAGGAACAGCGTGTACCAGGCGGCCTGCGCGAGGCGGTTGCCGACGAAGTCGGCTCCGTTGGAGAGCTGGTGTCCGAAGGTGAGGAAGACTGCCAGGTAGGTCGCGAAGTGCAGGTAGTGCCACGTCTCGTAACTCATCCTGCGGCGGGCAGCGCGGGCGGACATAATCCCTGTGGCCACGAGCAGCAGGAAGCCGGCCGTGCCCTTGAGCAGGTCGGGGTAGTGAAGGACGAGTGTGGAGGTCTGGCTGACCACGTTCGTGTGGGAGGCCAGCGAGTAGCCCCAGATGATCAGCAGGGTGTGGGCAAGGGCGAGGGACACGGTGCAGCGGCCTCCCCAGGCGTGCCAGCGGGCGAGCCGGTCGGTGCCGATGGTGTGGTCCAGGAGCGGCATCCGGGCCATGAGCGCCAGCAGGACCGCGCAGGCGTATCCGGCCAGGAGACCGGTGATACGTCCCGCGCCGGTGAGCCAGCCCGCCGAGCCGACCACCGAGTTCGTGTCGCTCCACCACAGGCCCAGCACTCCGGCGGCGCCGGCCCAGATCACCAGCGGCACCAGGAACGGGACGAGGCTGCGGCGCGGGCGCCGGTGGCGCATCCCGCGGCTCGCATACGTCGTGGTGGTGAACGTGGTGGTCATGGGGCTCCTCCGGATATGGCGCACGCTCCGGCGATGGGTGGCCAGCCTCACAGCCCAACCTCTGTGTACCTTCTGAAACAGCGTGGTCGACCGCTCTCAGCTCCGATTCAGAGGAAACTCAGAGACACGCCTCACCCCTGCCGTGGCCTGCGCCGGGGGATGCTGAAGGAACCATGGACGAGCCGCGTACGACATCGCTTCTGCACCGCCCCGACGGAGATCCCGTACGGATTCTCGTCGTCGACGACGAACCCGACGTCACCGATGTCCTGGCCGGAGTCGTGACCGGCGAGGGCTGGCAGGTCCGCACCGCCGCCGACGGCACAACCGCACTCGAGACGGCCCGTGATTTCCGGCCTGACGCGGTGGTTCTGGACTGGATGCTGCCCGACCTGGACGGCCTCCAGGTCCTGCGGGCCCTCAGACGTGAGATGCCCAAGGTGTGTGTCCTGTTCCTGACCGCCCGCGACGCAGTCGAGGACCGCATCGCCGGGATCACGGCGGGCGGCGACGACTACGTCACCAAGCCCTACAGCCTGGAGGAAGTCCTAGCCCGGCTGCGCGGGCTGCTGCGACGGGCCGGAATGACCGCCGGGCCGGGCGTGAACCTGCTCACCCTTGGGGACCTCAGCATGGACGAGGAAGCCCGGGAGGTCCGGCGCGGCGGTGTCACCGTCGAGCTGTCCCGCACCGAGTTCGAACTCCTTCGCTTCCTCATGCGCAACCCGCGCCGGGTTCTGTCCAAGGCCCAGATCCTGGACCGGGTCTGGGCCTACGATTTCGGCGGACGCGCCCACGTCGTCGAGCTTTACATCAGCTACCTGCGCAAGAAGATCGACGCCGGACGGGCTCCGATGATCCACACGGTGCGCGGGGTCGGCTATGTGCTCAAGCCGGACTCGCCGTGAGGCGCCCGGTGCCCCGCACCCTGCGCAGCCAGCTCACCGCCGGACTCGTCACCCTGCTCGCCCTCGCGTGCCTCGCCGTCGGGATCACGACCGCCCTCGCCCTGCGCGGTTTCCTGATGGGCCGTCTGGACGAGCAGCTCGCCGCCTCGGGCGGCCGGTTCGCCGCCAGCCTGGAACACGAGGCCACGCCTGACGCCGACAACCGCCCCGACACCCGGGGTCAGGCCGAATCGACGTTCGGCGCCCGGCTCCTGGACGGCACCACCACCCAGGCCGCCGTGGTCCACGACGCCACCGACCGCACGGTCCGGCTCACCCCCGAGGACCGCCGCGCCCTGGCGGGGGTGCCCGTGGACGGAAACGGGCACAGCATCCGCCTCTCCACTCTGGGCAAATACCGGGTCACGGCCGTCGACGGCGACGATCAGGACGTCATGATCACCGGTCTGCCCCTGCACCCGGTGGAAGAGACCGTTCACCGCCTCGAAGCGGTCGAAGCCGTGCTGTTCTGCGTGGCGCTCCTGGCCACCGGCATCGCGGGGGCCCTGTGGGTGCGGATCTCCCTGCGCCCGCTCCAGAGGGTCACCGCCCGGGCGGCGGAGGTCGCCGGGCTGCCGCTGGCCAGTGGCGAGGTCGCCATGCCCGGACCGCTCCCCGACACCGACCCCCGCACCGAGGTCGGCCAGGTCGGCGCTGCCCTCAACCACATGCTCGGCCACGTCGAAGACGCCCTCACCCGCCGCCACGCGAGCGAGGAACGGCTCCGTCACTTCGCCGCCGACGCCAGCCACGAACTGCGCACCCCCGTCGCCAACATCCGCGGCCACGCCGAACTCGCCCTGCGCCACCGTGGCCCCGTCCCCGCCGAAGTCCGCCACGCCCTGGAACGCATCGGCGGCGAGTCACAGCGCATGACCCGCCTCGTCGACGACCTGCTCCTCCTTGCCCGCCTGGACGCCGGACGCCCCCTGGAACACGAGCCGGTCGACCTGACCCTGCTAATCCTGAACGCGACGGACGACGCCCGCGCCGCCGGCCCCGGCCACCACTGGCTCCTCGACCTCCCCGAAGAACCGGTCACCGTCACCGGCGACGCCCACCGCCTCCAGCAGGCCATCGGCAACCTCCTCGCCAACGCCCGCACCCACACCCCGCCCGGCACCGACGTGACGATCTCCCTCACGACGGAACAGGCCACCGTCTGCGTGGACGTGAGTGACAACGGTCCCGGCATCCCCGACGAACTCCAGCCCGAAGTCTTCGGCCGCTTCGTCCGCGCCGACCACGCCCGCTCCCGCAGCACCGGAAGCACGGGGCTGGGCCTCGCCATCGTCCACGCCGTCACCACCGCCCACGGCGGAACCGCCACCGTCACCAGCAGACCCGGACACACCACCTTCCGCATCACCCTCCCGGGCTGAACCCGGCGCCCTGCCAGCACACCCCGGCGGCCCGCAGAGAGACGATCACCCCGGAGCCTGTCGCAGTGGGCGTCGAACAGCGTGTTCGCACGGTATGCCTCGGTGATCTCGGCCTCGGTCACCGGCCGACGAATCCACCGGTAGTAGTGCTGGCGGGCAAGCCCCAGGACCCGGCACGCAACCGCGACAGGGATCTTGTCGGCGGCGAGCTCTCTCACGAGCGGGTAGAGCCTTTTCCCGGCAGGTTCGCCTGCGACAGGTAGGCCGCCGCGCGGCGCAGGACCTCGTTCTCCTGCTCCAGCAGCCGGATCCGCTTCTTCAGCTCCCGGTTCTCCGCCGACTCGGACCTGGCGACGGCGGGCTTCTCGCCGTCGTCCACAGCGGCCTGGCGCAGCCACTTCGACAGCGTCATCTCATGGACGCCGAAATCCTTCGCGATCTGCGCAAGGGTGACGCCCTTCTCGCGGTTGCGCGCCACGCGCACGACATCGTCACGGAACTCTTCGGGATAGGGAACAGGCACAGCAACATCCTTCCAGGCCGCCCTACGGGCAAGCCAGGCTAGGTGTCACCTCAACGTGCAGCAGACCCAACTGTTCCTAAGCCTCGATCCGCCGACGTGGGGTTTGGCTGTCGGGTGATCAGCAGGTCGTCGTGCGGACGGGCACCAGCTCGGTACTCGTCCTGCGGCGGGTTGCCCTGCGGGCGGAGCGGTCGGAGACCAGACCGGCGATGGCGCGGTGGGTCTCGTCGTAGTCCTCACGCCGTCCGGTGTAGCGCTGGAGCGGGCGCCACTGCTTGTACTCGGCATTGGTGTGCTCCACACAGATCCGAGCCGAGGACTGCCGGCGTCGCTGTTCGCGCCAGGCCCGCCTCTCGCCGTCACACACATCGTCCTTCGGCTTCCTCGGCGGAGCACTGACCTGGTGTGGGAATTCGTTGGCCAAGCCGCGGTAGCCCTCGTCCACCTCGACTTTCACATTTGGGCGGAGGCGGAATTGCTCGGCGATGCCCTCGGTGCGCACGGCGGTCTGGTCGTGCACGCGGCCGGGCCGCGTCACGCCGGAGAACAGGGTACGGCCTTGGTGATCGCTGAACGTAGTCGTCTTGATGGTGTTCTGCTTCTTCTTGCCGGAGACGAACGCCTTACGTCCGGCGCGCCCGGCCTTGGGACGTCTGACCTGGACTTCCGTGCCATCGATGCGGAGGTCGACGCCTTCGGCTTCGGCGTAGGCGAAGACATCCTCCAAGGTCCGCAGGCGCAGGCCGGGCCGGTCGGGGACGGCGAAGCCACGGGCCGCGAGCAGCGGCCGGACCTCGCGGATCGCAGTGGAGATGGTGGAGCGATCGACATCGAACAGCTCGGCCAGGGCGGCATGCGGAAGCCCGAGCCGCAGGTGGACGAGGGTGGCCAGCAGCCGGTCGGGGAAGACCAGCTTCTGCTTACGGCCCGCCCCAGCCGCCCGGCTCCGGGCACCCCCGCGCCGCTCGTGCAACGCGGACTCGCGGACCGTCGTCCACCTGGGCGCGAGGTCTTGGAGCAAATCGCCGAAATGTGCGCGGGAGACCCCGGACAGGGCAGGATGGGAGCAGGCTGTACGGGCCCAGGTCAGCTTCACAACTCACCTAACCCGTACGGCCCTTCCTCTGTCACGGCCTGATCTGACCCGCTCGCATTCGCCCGCGACGCTCGCGCGGATTCACACCGGGCGACGTGACGGCTGCCCTCCAGGGCACCATGCGAGGATCGAACGATGAGGAATCCCCGCCGTGAGTTGCTGCGCTGGCAGTTCGACATGACCTGGTCACTGTTCGAGTACCACCTGGAGCGGCTCGCACCCGAGGCCTTTCTGTGGGAGCCCACTGACCTGACCTGGACAGTGCGCCCGGACGCCGCCGGGAACTGGTTGCCGGACTGGGCCAACACCGAGCCCGACCCCGTTCCTGTTCCCACCATCGGCTGGGTGAGCTGGCACATCGGCTGGTGGTGGAGCACTGCCATCGATCACGCGCAGGGACGTACGCCCCGGGAGCGTACCGACATCACCTGGCCCGGCAACGGACCGGCGACCGTCGCCTGGCTACAGGATCTGCGTACCCAGTGGCTAGCGGTCCTCGACAAGCTCACCGACGCCGATCTGGACGCCGCCTCCACGCTGCCGTGGCAGACTCCTCCGGACAACACCATCGGACACATGATCGCCTGGCTGAACGCCGAGCTGATGAAGAACGTCGCTGAGATCGGGCAGCTGCAGCTGATCTGGGCGGCCTCGAAGTCGCGACCCAAGAAGCAATAGGGCTCAGCAGAAGGAACGTCGTCCAGCACGGCAGCCGCGACGTCGAGCCCTATTGCTCCCCAGGTCGTTAGGGCCCGTAAAGAATCAAGGTGTGGGTTTTGCCTGTGGTGTGAGGGTGGCGCCGTGTGCGGTGGCGTAGACGAGGAGGCCGGTGAGGGTGCTCAGGTGTGCCGCTGCGGTGCCGGGGGTGTGCCCGTACTGGTCCATCAGCTGTCTGATCTCGCCGGTGGCATCGCGGATGGTGTCCTTGCTGACGGTGAACAGGCGGGCGAGCACGGCGGGCGGCAGGGCGAGGTGCTGGTGCAGCGCGGTGGCCAGGACGCGGTCGGCCAGGTCGAGTTTGGCTTTGCGGCCGCCGCCCGGGGCCCGGCGCCGGGTGCCGCCGTCGCGTCGGGTGGTGCGGTCCTGTGCATGCAGTGTCTGCCAGGGAGTGGTGAGGGCCGCGGTCAGTTCGGCCAGTTCAGTGCTGGTCATGCCGGTCAGGGCGGGGTGCTCCAGGGTCTGACGGTCGATGCCGACGGCCGGTGCACCGGGGTTCGCCGGCTCGGTGGGCTGGGGGTGGTGAAGTCGGCCCGAAGCGCGGTCTCGTCTTTCGATCGAGCCGTTTCTTCGGGCCGCTTCCCGCACCCGGCGTGCCACTCTCATGGCACCGGGCGCTCCACAAGTCCCGCCTTGCTGTCGATGATCCTCATGCCGTGGTCGGCCAGGGGGAAGGGATGGTCGCGCCCCGGTAGCGGTAGCGCGTGGTGCGCACCTTTCCGGGATCGAACAGCGTCCGTTCCTCCCCGACCGGCCACCAACCACCCCCGCAGTAGCGGCGGCGGAGGTCCTTCCAGGTGATCCGGCGGTGTTTGCGGCGCAGCCATTTCATGACCTGGCTCCATGTGTACGAGCTCAGGTATTGGAATGTCGCGCTGGACACGCCGGGTTGGAAGTAGGCGCACCAGCCCGGCAGCATCCGGTTGAGATGGATGAGCAGGGTGTCAAGTGGCTGGTTCGTGGCCATCCTCCGGCACGCCGTCTTGACCTTGGCCATCACAGCCGCGAGGGCTTTGCGTGCGGGGTAGGTGTAGACGTAGTACCGGCTGGTTCCTCGTTTGCGGTGGCGCTGGATGTGCCACCCGAGGAAGTCCAGTCCCTCATCGATGCGGGTGATCAGGGTCTTCTCCGGGGACAGGCGCAGGCCCATCGTGGACAAGACCCCAGCGATCTCATCGCGCAGGGCTTCGGCGTCGCCTTCGGTGCCGTGGACCATCAGACACCAGTCGTCCGCGTACCGCGACAAACGGTAGTTGGGAAGACCTTGACGGCGACGCTGTTCCCGCCCGAGCTTGCTGCTTCCGGGTCCTCCCGGACCCTGGGCGACGTACTCGTCCAGGACGGAGAGGGCCACGTTGCTGAGCAACGGCGACAAGATCGAACCCTGTGGGGTTCCGGCGCTGGTTTCCCGCAGCACGCGATCCTCACCGAGGATGCCCGCCTTGAGGAACGCCTTCACCAGGTCAAGAACGCGTTTGTCCCCGATCCGAAGCCGCACCCGGTCCAGCAGGGCCGGATGCGAAATCTCGTCGAAGCAGGCTTTGATGTCACCCTCCACGATCCACTCATACCCGTGGGACGTGAAGTGGCGGACCTCGGCCACCGCGTCGTGAGCCCGGCGGTTCGGACGGAACCCGTAGGAGCACGGGAGGAATTCCGCCTCGAAAATCGGCTCCAGCACCAGCTTCAAGGACGCCTGCACCACCCGGTCGGTGATCGTCGCGATCCCCAGGCGACGCAACTTGCCGCCCGTCTTGGGGATCATCCGCTCCCGCACCGGCAGCGGACGGAAACTACGGTCCTTGATCGAGCCTCGTAGTGCGTCGAGGAACTCCTCAACGCCCGTCCTCGCCGCGATGGACGCCGCCGTGCGGCCGTCCACCCCGGCGGTCTTGGCACCCTTGTTACCCCGCACCCGATCCCACGCGACAAGCAAGAACGCGGGATCGGCACAGAGGTTGAAGAGGTCATCGAACCTGCGATGAGGATCATCACGGGCCCAACGGTGCAGCTTGGCCTGGATCTCCAGTACCCGGCGCTCCGCCTCATACGTGGCGTGCTCCAGTTCGTCGGTATTCACCGATGACCTCCCGGTATTCCAGTTCCTCGACTGCTGATTTGCTGGCCCCCTTCGCCATGTGCGCGCCATTAACGCGCTCGGACTACTACGGGGCCTCCGCCACGTTCTGACGTCGTCAGCCGACGACGGGCCTTGCCCTCCGCCTGACTGGCTGCCAGACGGGAAGGGCGACATCAGAACGCTTCCCACGTTCACCACCAACCGGTCGACGAGCGAGCCGCCCAGCTCTACCCCGACAGCATCGCCACGCCTACGCCGCAGGCTTTCAACGTGGCCTCCCCACCGACACCCTAAATTCGGCTTCGGAGTCGCCACCCGGAGGTGGCGTGCGCTGCACCCGGCCCATATCCTCCAGATTGGAGCCGGAGGAACTCTTACGGGGCGTCAGACACTGGTTCCTCTCGTACGGCGTCTCGTCTTGCTTGCCGGACCCGCGTCGTCTGGAAGTGCCGACGCGTCCCGTCGTTGTCAGGGCTGCTCTCACCTCCGCGTGCATCTCCACGCATCGGCTGCCCTCAGCTTCACCAGCCTGCTGCGACAGGCCGGCGGTAGGGGTCTTTCACCCCTACCCGGTATCAAGTGGCGCCTCGTGGCGCACCACGGTGTAGTTCCACTCCCCGTGGAAGGCGTGGCCGGTCAGGGGCACCGCGTTCATCTCGGCGTCGCTGACCTTCACACCGGTGGGGTAGCGGCCGGGGTCCAGTTCGGCGTGGACGGTGAGCCCGGTGCGTGTGGTGGTCGCGGCGATGCTCTCCACGATGACCTCGTAGCTGGTCAGCGGGCGGCCGCGCCAGTTCATCGTGATCGCGGAGAACAGTCGGTGCTCGATCCGGTTCCATTTCGATGTGCCCGGAGGCATGTGACAGACGGTGACGGCCAGGCCGGTCTCGGCGGCGAAGGCAGCCAGTTGAGTCTTCCAGGCCCGGGTGCGGTAGCCGTTGGAGCCGCCCGCGTCGGCGGTGATCAGCAGCCGGGTGGCGCCGGGGTAGTCGAGGCGTCCTTGCCCGTTCCACCAGCGGCGGATCGACTCGACCGCGAAGGCTGCAGTGTCATGGTCGCATCCGACGCTGACCCAGCCGGTGTTCGCGGTGATGTCGTAGATCCCGTAGGGGGCGGCCCGGCCGAGCTCCTGGTCGGGGAAATCATGGGTGCTGACCTGCCCCGGCCGGCCTTTGGGCCGCCATTCGAGGCCCGCGTTCTTGAACTGGCCGACGACCTCCTTCTTTTTCGTGTCCACACTGACCACCGGCTCGCCCCCCGCCTGATGGTCCTTGGCCTGGTCGTTGATGTACCGGAACTGCGCGTCCCGGTCGGAGTGCTGAGCGCCCTCAAGGGTCTTCGCGTTGGCCTGCAGACTGAAACCGTTCTCCCGCAGCAGCCTGCCCACGGTCGGCGCTGACGCGGCATGGCCCTGCCGCGTCAGCTCCCCGGCCAGAGACCGCAGCGACTTGGTCGTCCACCGCAGCGGCGACATCGGATCGCCCCGCTCATCCGGCTCGACCAGCGCCAGCAACGCCGGAACGAGCAGCCGGTCAAGCTTCTCGGCGCTCTTGCGACCGCCGCCGTCCCGGCGGACCCGGCCATCGGGCAGTGGGTCCTCACCGCCCTCCAACTCGAAGACACCCTTCCGCACCGTCGTCTCGCTCACCCCTGCGGCACGCGCGACGGCCCGGACCCCCCGTGCCCCAGCAGCCGGGCCTCGGCGGCCAGCATCAGCCGCTGCTGCCGCTCATTCAGATGAGGGAACAACACTCCGAATCTCAGGGCAAGTTGGTCACGAACCTCACTCGGTATGCGCATACCACACCAACGACAGGGAGACCGTGAAGCAACGTGTTGATTCTTTACGAGCCCTTACCTGGGCACCAGCCCCCGAAAGACCGACTGGTTCCCGTGCACGGCGAGCGGAATGCGATGCGGGAACCGCCGTGGTGCCGGACCGGGCTGCCGGCTGTTGCGCAGATGCCGGTTCGATCGTGGGAGGTACTCATGAATGGTGACGTGGTGTGGACCGAGGAGCAGCGCGGCAAGGTGTATTCCACGCGGGCGCGGGTCAAGTCCGGACCATCTGACCGAAGGGCTCGAGCGAGGGCCGTGCTGGCTGGCGGCGGCGCCGTTCGACGCCGCGCGCTGCTTCGCCGAGGCGCGTGACAAGAGCCGTCACGACGAGGGCAGAGGCTGGGAGTACGCGGTCCACCAGGTGGAGAAGGGGGCGCGGCACGCGGCGCCTTCGATGGCCGCACTCGGGCTGCGCGCGGCGGCGCTGTACCGCAGCGGTGAGCGTCCGGACGTGCTCGACCTGGACGTGGAAGTGGCCATGGCGGAGCTGGAGTTGCAGCCCTCGGGGGACGCGGTGCCGTTCTGGCTGGCGGCCGAGGGTGTCGTATGGACGCTGCGCGCGATGCTGCGGCTGCACGAGCTGGCCCACAACCGGCACAAGGTCCACTACGACCCACGGTGGGAGTGGAGCGGGACCTGGCTCATCGAGACCACCGCACATGCCTCGTTCCAGGTGGCCGAGTGCGCCTCGAGCCGGCGGCTGCTGCGGGGCGTGCTCGCGGTGGCCGACGAGGCGGACCACCGTGCGGCGCGCGCGGTCGCGGAGGCCGCGTTCGACGCGGCGCCGGTGCCGGTGAAGGCGGCGCTGTCCTTCGTGTTCCCCGACGAGCGGGAGTGGGCCGACCGGGCGGCCGAGGACTGCCTCGCCCAGGGCGGTGGCGGTGACGAGGTGGTGCGGATGTTGGTCACCACTGCCGGTGTCGACTGGGGCGAGCGGCTCGTCGAATGGCAGCCGTCTGGACGAGGCGACCCTGCTGACCCTGCTGGCGCGGGAAGGGGCGGGCGCCGCTCCCGTTCTGGACGCGGCGATGGGCCATGCCCGCGGCAACAACGAGCGGCTGGTGTTCGCCCGCCATCTCGCCGTGATCCGCACGCGGGACGCGGGGGAGCGGCTGGCGGCCTGGCGGGGCAACCGCAGGCTCGCCCCGCTGATCGAGGACTACTTCCGGCAGGCGCCCCACCCGGAGCCCTCGCCGTCCGGGGCGTCGGAGCCCCGCATACCGGCCGAGGAGGGCTGGCTGGATCCGACCGGCGACCTCAGCCCGGTCGGCGAGGACGACATCGCCGTCCTCGAAGCGCGGTTCGGGCCGCTCCCGGCCGACTACCGGGCCTTTCTGCGCGTGATCGGCACCGGAACGCTGCTCCAGCCGATGGAAGCGCTGCCCAGTGACGCGCTGGAGCCGACAACGCAGAACTTCATCCATCCCGCGGACATTCCGGGGGCGCACGCCGTCTACACCCGCTGGCTGCACGACGGCTGGCACGAGGAGAACGAGGGCGGAGCGGATCTGATGAGGATGATGCCGGGCATGGGCCATGACGGGTACGCCGACTTCGCTCTGCTCTCGCTCCAGCACGAGGGCGACGACCGCGTCCACGTCTGGTACCACGACAAGGCCCCGGACCGGCCCCGGTCCCGACCTCGGCCCATGGGGCCGAGTACGTGGGGATTCCCTTACTTCGTCCGGCGAGGGCATCAGTAGAACTACCCAATCGGCTACGGAAACTCGCGGAACCGGCCTGATCGCGGCCTACGGCCGACTTTGATGTGCCCTACGTGATGAAAGGCCGGTCGGCCGGCAGGCCCGGCCCACTGTCAGAGGCACGTCCTATGGTCCTCACTGTGAGTGAATCCCTTCTTGCTGCTGTCACCCCTGCCCATGGCGGCGACGCCCTGGAGCAGGCCACCCTGGTCCGTTCCCTGATCGCGGACGGGGCGGATGTCTCGGCGCGCGACGAGGACGGCGCCACCGCGCTGCACCGGGCGGTGAAGGCCCCGTACAACAGCGACGGCCCGCTGCCGTGCCCGGAGGTCGTACGGGCGCTGCTGGAGTGCGGCGCCGATGTGCACGCCGTCGACAAGAACAGCGTCCCGCCCGCCGGGTGGGCCGTGGCGTTCAGCGACTCCGATCCGGCGGCCGTGGTGCGGCGTTCGGTGGACATACTGACGCTGCTCGTCGAGCACGGCGCCCGGCTGGACGGCCCGAGCAGTTTCACCACCGGCGGGTCGTTCGCCCACCACAGCTGCGTGGCCGCGCCGCTCTACGCGTTCCTGCTCGACCACGGCGCACCGACGGACGCGGTCGACGATCGCGGAGACACTCCGCTGCACGCGACCGTCAGTTCGGCGCGACCGGGGCTGGTGAAGCTGCTGCTGGAGCGCGGTGCCGACAACGCCGCGGTCAACGGCCTCGGCCGGACTCCGCTGGGGATCGCGTTGCGTCTGCCGGAGTACAGCATGGAGCAGCGGCAGGCACGGTCGGAGATCGTGTCCCTGCTTCAGGCTGCGGGTGCCCCGGCGCATGTGCGGTATCCCGTGGCGGAGAGCGGGCCGCTGCCCATCGACACGGACGCGCTGCGGCAAGCGGCCGGGGTGATGCGGACGGAGCAGGCCGAGGTGTGTGAGGCCGCCGGGATCCCGGACGACAGCGGCTGGCTCACCACGCTGGTGGAGCCGGACTTCGACAGCTACCAGGACTTCGTCGCCGGACTGGGCGACGGCTGCCATCCCGACCATCTGCCGCTTCTTCCCGAGTTGTGCGCCAGGGCGCTCGGCGGGACAGGCGCGACGCGCACCCTGGTCGGCGACCAGCGGGTGGACACGCCGTTCTTTCATCACGGCGACCTGGCGGTGAAGGGCGACCTGGATGTGGTGGCCCCCTTCGTGGTCACCGGCTCCCTGGCGGTCGAAGGCGTGCTGGCGGACCGCGGCCCCGATTCGGTGGTGGCCATCCGCGGCGGGGTGACGGCCCGAGGGGTGTTCACCGACGGCGAGATGTCCGTCGACGGAGACATCGAGGCCGACGTCGTCTACGGCTACTACAACGACAACACGCTCCAGGCGGGCACCATCCGCGCCCGCCTGGTCATCGAGGACGAGCACGCGACGATCGCCTCGGTGGAAGCGGATCTCCACTTCGACCTGGACGACTTCCAGCAGGGGCACGGCGACGGCGTCCAGGAGCAGTTGCGCGAGCTGCTGGTGGACGAGGTCTTCGCCGTTGACGAGGACGAGGACGAGGGCAAGGAAATGATGGACCGGGGTCTGCTGTTCGCCCGGCTCCGCGAGGGTCTGCCGGTCTTCCGCACGGACGCGCAGGCCGAGGCCCACTGAGCGCATGTACCCGTCGGCCTGGCAGCCCGCCCCAGCCGACCGCGCCTCGCACTTCCCCTACCGAATCCGCCTTACCGGGCACTTCACCCCACGGAGCAGCCACAGATGGCCGATGACGAATCCCGGAGCGGCCCGTCAGTACCCCCCGCCCTCACAACGGTGCACTCACCGGTGGGGTACCGCCTCATCAGTGCCCAGGAGGCGGAGGAGCGGTTCAGGGTCTCCGCCGATGTCGGCTACCCGTACGTGGACTTCGCCGACGAGCAGGAGATCCGCTTGTACGAGGGCGGTCTGCATGTCGCGGGTCATCTAAAGCCGGAGGGCAACAGCGACTGGGTGCCGTACAACACCGTCGTGGCGGTCTACCCGTGATCGTCTGCACTGCCGGCCCGGGTGGAGCGGTCGAGGAGGCGTACGGCGAAGTCGATGGCGCGGTCCGCTCGTGCGCGGTCCCCGGAGACGAGGAGATCGAGCTGCAGGCCTCGCACCTGCGCCAGGACAAGGGTGGACAATGCGGAGGCGTCCTCGGGCGGCCAGCCGTCCGCAGCAAGCCTGTTGGCGATGATCTCAATCCAGTCGTGGACGATCGACCGGGAGAGTTTCTCGTCTTCTCCGGACTTCTCCCCGTGATGGCCGACGAATTCGAAAAGCAGGAGGAACTGGCGCTGCTCCTGCGGTTCGCACAGCCGACGCCATAGCGCCCTGACGAGTTCGGCCGTCGAGTATGCCTCACGGAGCTCCACGTCCGACATCAGCCATGCGGCCAGATCCGTGCGGACCTTCTCCGCGACGGCCAGGAGCAGTTCGTCCTTCGAGGAGAAGTGTCGTAGCAGTGTCGCGTGGGTGACACCGAGCGCCTGCCCCACGGGACGCAGGGACAGGCCGCTGATGCCGTGTTCAAGGATGTACTCGGTCGCCGCAGCCAGCAACTCCGGCCTCCGGTGCTGGAACCGGAGGGCGCGCCCGTCGACGCGGGAAGAGCTCATCGCTGCCTTCCTCTGCTCTGTGTCAATGGGAATTTAACAGTACCACTCGGTTGCCCTAACCGAGTGGTACTGCTACTTTCTCGGTATCGCAGCCGGGGCCCTCTGGCCCCCAGGACGGCACCCACCCCAGCAGTGGTGTCGGCCCGCCCGCTCCCCCTGCTCCTACGGATCCCTCGTTCCACTCGAAGGACGGCAATGACTGTTCAGAAGCGCATGACCTTGGCCGACCTCGGCCTCTTCACCGGTGCACCGCAGCACGAGCACTTCTGCCGGATGAAGGACCTCCTCGACACCCGCGAGATGGCCCCCTCCGCGAAGCCTTACCCCTGGCCGCGCGGTGAGATGACCCCCTTGCCGGAGACCTATGACTTCGACGGCGCCTCACGGCCGACCAAGGAGTTCCTGGCCGGCACCGACACGGCAGCACTGCTCGTGCTCGTCGACGGGGTCATCAGGCACGAGAGCTACTTCCTGACCGGTGGCCCGGACGTGCAGTGGTTGTCCGCGTCGGTCGCCAAGAGCTTCGTCTCCGCGCTCGTCGGTATAGCGGTCGAAGAGGGGCACATCACGAGCATCGACGAGCCCATCAGCTCCTACGTGCCGGTGCAGCCCGGTTCCGCGTACGACGGTGTGTCCATCAAGGACGTGCTCCAGATGTCCTCCGGTGCCCGGTGGAACGAGGACTACAACGACCCGGCCTCCGACATCTTCCAGCTCAACGCCGCGACGGCGGGCATCGGCGGCACGCTCGACGACTTCGTCGCCCGCATGGTGCGCGAGAGCGGGCCTGGCACCGTCTGTCGCTACAACTCCGGTGAGACGCAGATACTTGGCGCCTTGCTGGCCCGGGCCACCAACCGCTCGGTCGCCGACTACATGAGCGAGAAGCTGTGCGAGCCGCTCGGCATGACATCGGCAGGTTACTGGCTGGTGGACCCTGCCGGGAGGGAAGTCACCTTCGCGGGGCTCAACCTGACCGCCCGCGACTTCGCCAGGCTCGGCGAGCTGTACCGCAACGAGGGCGTGTGGCAGGGCCGGCAGATCGTGCCCGCGCAGTGGGTGCGCGACTCGATCACCGTGACCGCGCCGCATCTTCGACCCGGCCGCCCCCTTGTCGGCGGCCAGCAAGCCGATGGGGTCGGCTACGGCTACCAGTGGTGGCTCATGGCGGGAGACCGTGGCGAGTTCAGCGCGGTCGGCGTCTACAACCAGTTCATCTACGTCGATCCGGTCAGCCGGACCACCATCGTGAAGCTCTCCGCCAGCCGCGAGTACGGGACGTCCCTGGACGAAGCCACCAGCGGCGAGCTGGAGACCATCGCTTTCCTGCGCGCGATCGCCCAGCAGGGCCACTGACCCGCGATTGAACGCGGGTGCCGTGCCGTGCGTGGGGAGGGGCGGAGCGGGTTTCCACGCGGTGCCCGGCCGGCTTGGCGAGAACATCACCACCCGTCAGCAGCAATCGGCCCCGCCCAACGCCGACGGTGTGCAGCTGCTGGGCGTGCCGCTGGCCGCCGAAGCAAGTCGGCAGCGGACGGCACACCACCGTCCGCTCTACACGCCTCAAGGCCGACCAGGGCTGACGTCGGTAGAGGGCGGGTCACTTCCGGCTCTGTCCCCGCATGATGTCGATGAGGTCTGTGCCCACTGGACGGGCCCCGTAAAGCGCTCCGCCCGCGATCAGCGTGATGGCGCCGATAAGGGCGTCCGCCAGTAGGTGCCGAGTTGAGCGGTGGTAGCAGGGCAGGCACGGTTCGCCCGATCATGGAGTTCTCCATGCTTCGTGTGCCAGCGCGTCGTCATCCTCGACGAGGCCACCGCCCACCTCGACAACACCTCCGAGGCGGCCGTCCAGGAAGCACTCACCGAGGCGCTCGCCGGACGCACGGCGGTCGTGATCGCCCACCGGCTCTCCACGGTACGGACGGCCGACCTCATCCTGGTCGTGGAGAACGGGCGGATCGTGGAGCGGGGCACGCACGACGAACTCCTCGCCGCGGCCGGCCGGTACGAGGAGCTGTACCGCACCCAGTTCGAGAACCCCGGTACGGAGCACGCGGAGCTCGGCCGGCAGCCCTCGGCGTGACGGGCGTCTCTGGCGCCCGAAAACTAACAGCGCTAGTTTGGGGTTGTGGACGCCCCCGTCCGCAACCGTGTCCGGGAGGAACAGCGATGAAGGCCCACGACGGCATGTACATCGACGGGGCCTGGCGGCCCGCCGCGGGAAGGGACACGATCGCGGTCGTGAACCCGGCGGACGAACAGGTCATCGCCGAGGTCCCGGCCGGCGGGGCGGAGGACGTCGACGCCGCGGTACGGGCCGCCCGCGCCGCGCTCCCCGCCTGGGCGGCCACCGCGCCCGCCGAGCGTGCCGCGCGCATCGCCGCCCTGCGTGACGTACTCGTCGCACGCAAGGACGAGATCGCCAGGACCGTCACCGCCGAGCTCGGCGCGCCGCTGCCCTTCTCGCAGGCGGTGCACGCGGGCGTCCCGGTCCTGGTGGCCGGCTCGTACGCCGAGCTGGCCGCCTCGTACGCCTTCGAGGAGAAGGTCGGCAACTCCACCGTCTACGCCGAGCCGGTCGGCGTCGTCGGCGCGATCACCCCGTGGAACTACCCGCTGCACCAGATCGTGGCCAAGGTCGCCGCCGCGCTCGCGGCGGGGTGCACGGTCGTCCTCAAGCCCGCCGAGGACACCCCGCTGACCGCCCAGCTCTTCGCCGAGGCCGTCCATGAAGCGGGCGTTCCCGCAGGCGTGTTCAACCTCGTCACCGGTCTCGGCCCGGTCGCCGGACAGGCCCTGGCCGAGCACGACGGCGTCGACCTGGTCTCGTTCACCGGTTCCACCGCCGTCGGCAAGCGGATCGGCGCCACGGCCGGCGCGGCCGTCAAGCGCGTCGCCCTCGAACTGGGCGGCAAGTCCGCCAACGTCATCCTGCCGAGCGCGGACCTCGCCAAGGCCGTCGGCGTCGGCGTCGCGAACGTCATGGGCAACTCCGGCCAGACGTGCAGCGCCTGGACCCGCATGCTCGTGCACACCTCCCAGTACGACGAGGCGGTCGCGCTCGCCGCGGAGGCGGCCGCCAAGTACGGCGACCGCATCGGCCCCCTCGTCAACGCCAAGCAGCACGCGCGGGTGCGCGGCTACATCGAGAAGGGTGTGGCGGAGGGCGCCCGCCTCGTCGCGGGCGGCCCCGAAGCCCCGCGCGAGCAGGGCTACTTCGTCAGCCCCACCGTGTTCGCCGATGTCACCCCGGAGATGACCATCGCCCAGGAGGAGATCTTCGGCCCCGTCGTCTCGCTCATCCGCTACGAGGACGAGGACGACGCCCTGCGCATCGCCAACGGCACCGTGTACGGCCTCGCGGGCGCGGTCTGGGCGGGCGACGACGCGGAGGCGGTGGCGTTCGCCCGGCGGATGGACACCGGGCAGGTCGACATCAACGGCGGCCGGTTCAACCCGCTCGCCCCGTTCGGCGGATACAAGCAGTCCGGCGTCGGCCGCGAACTCGGATCCCACGGACTCGCGGAGTACCTCCAGACCAAGTCCCTCCAGTTCTGACCGCCCCGCGTTCCCGCAGTGAGTCTGTTCGTGGTCCGCGCCGCCGTACTGCCAGCCGTCGGAGCTCCCCTGGAGATCACCGACATCGAACTCCCGGAGCCCGGCCCCGGCCGGGTGAGGGTCGCCCTCGCCGCCGCCGGCGTCTGCCACTCCGACCTCTCGCTGTCCAACGGCACCATGCGGGTGCCCGTCCCCGCCGTACTCGGCCATGAGGGCGCGGGCACCGTCGTCGCGGTCGGCGAGGGCGTCACCCATGTCGCGCCGGGCGACGGCGTCGTGCTCAACTAGGCGCCCTCCTACGGCAGTTGCCACGCCTGTGTGCTGGGCGAGGTCTGGCTGTGCGCCAACGCCCTGAACGGTGCGGGCGCCGTGCACGCCCGGCGTACGGACGGTGGCGGCGAGCTGCACCCCGGTCTCAACGTCGCCGCGTTCGCCGAGGAGACGGTGGTCCCCGCAGGCTGCGTCCTGCCCGTTCCGGATGGCATCCCGCTCACCGACGCCGCACTCCTGGGCTGTGCGGTCCTCACCGGATACGGCGCCGTGCACCACTCGGTACGGCTGCGCGAGGGTGAGACGGTGGCCGTGTTCGGCGCCGGGGGAGTGGGGCTGGCCGCGCTCCAGGCCGCCCGCATCGCCGGCGCCTCGCGCATCGTCGCGGTCGACGTCTCCCCGCAGAAGGAGGAGCTGGCCCGCCGGTCGTCCCAGCCACGGCCCAGGATGCCGTCGGCCGCCTGCAGATCGCCGCGCACCATCAGGTCGACATGGCCGTGCAGCGACACAAAGTGGGCGTGCAGGTTCCCAGTTGTCAGGGTAGCGCCGTCGTCGAGGGGGTCATCGCCGAGGCTGTCGCAGGAGACACCGCCGGTCACCTGCAGATCGCCGCGCACCACAACGTCGACACAGCCGCTGATGTCTACGGAGTGTGCCCGCAGATCGCCGGTCACCAGCAGGAACTTGTACTGCCCGCCGTCGTCCTCCCCTCCAGTCGAGGCCGCCGTCGATGACGAGATCCCCGTCGACGGTCACATGGGCCGGCCAGTGCGGAGGCGCGCGTTCGGAGTCCAGGTCGCCCCGAATGCGCAGATCTCCGCCGTAGAGGCGGACCGGCAGTCCGGACCCGTCGTGCGGACACTTCAGATCGGCGGACAGAGCGAACCGTTCCTCCGCCGCACCGGCTTCGATGACCTGGTGCTCCTTGAATGACACATGCCGCCTGCCGCTGTGGCGGGGGCGACCTGGCGGGCGGGCGGCTGCCTGCGCAGCGGCATCGGCGAAGAATTCGTGCATGCCGACCACGCTAGGCCAGGGCACCGACAGCAGGCCTCGTATCAGGAACGGTCAGGTACTACTACGGAGCCGTCGGGTGTCCCGTAGCGACTGGTCAGTGGTGTGACGCGCTGCCCGTACGTCGGTCACGTGGCGCCCCTGACCGGCGCGGGCCGGGCCCGCCACAAAGGGACAGCGTTGTCGTACTCGTGCTGTAGAACGCTGCCTGACAGCGACAGTCGCCCAGCCCCGTGTCGTAGCCACCGGGGCCCTGGCGTGCCGTGGCGGCGTTCGTTCCGAGGGAGATCGTGGTGGTTGAGTTGTACAGGGGACCCGGCAGGCGCACGAACAGCGTGCCGTTCGTCAGCAGGTCAGCCGAGCTCCGCCGACTCGACGCAGCCTTGCAGCACGTGGGAGCCGGTGGTCCGGCCCTCGTCGACATCACCGGTGAGGCCGGTATCGGCAAGAGCCGGTTGCTGGCGGAGTTCAGTACGCTCGCCCGCCGCCGCGGGGCGACCGTGCTGCGCGGCCGGGCCACCGAGTACGAACGGCACAGCCCGTTCCAGCCGTTCGCCGACGCGTTCGCCGACCTCGACCAGCGGGTGCTCAGAGTGTTCCCGTCGCTGCGGGAGCTCCCTCCGGTGCTGCGGGGGAGGGCCGAGCCCTCGGGCGAGCCGTGGAAAAGGGACCGTTTCGGCCTCTACCGGGCCACCGCGGACGCACTGCGCCGCATCCGGGGCGCGCGGCTCGTCGAGGTCCTCGACGACCTGCACTGGGCGGACCCGGCGTCCCTGGAACTCGTCGACCACCTCGTGCGGCACCCCGTGAAGACCCCCTTCCTGCTCGTCGTGTCGCGCCGCGACCGCCAGGCCCCGGCGGCGCTCACCACGGCGCTGGCGCGCGGGGCCGACACCGGCGCGGTGCTGCGGATCTCTCTCGGCCCGCTCGACGAACGGGACTGCGTCGAGGAACTGGCCCGCGACCTGCCGCAGCAGCGGGCGGCCGAGATGTACGCCGCGAGCGAGGGCAACCCGCTGTACTTCCTGGCGCTCCTGACGGCCCATCGCACCGCCCGGCTGCCTGGGCCCCCGGTCCGGGACGGTGGTTCGCCCACGGGCCTGGAAGCACTGCTGCTCGACGAACTCGCCCTTCTGGACCCAATTGAGCGCGGCACCGTAGAAGCCGCCGCCGTACTCGGCGACCACGCCACGGCCGACCTCATCGCCGCTCTCACCGGCTCACCCGTCCCCGACGTCGTCGAGGCCCTGCGCGCGCTGCTGCGCCGCGATCTGATCCGTACGGACCAGACCGGACGCCGTCTGGCACTGCGCCACCCGCTGATCCGGGCGCTGGTCCACGACAGCACCGACCCCTGGCGGCGGCAGGATCTCCACCACAGGGCAGCGGCCGAACTGGCCGAGGCCGGCGCACCCCTCGCCGAGCGGGCGCACCACATCGAGCATTCACTGACCGGCTGGGACCCGGAGGCCGCCGCGATCCTGACCAGCGCCGCCGAACAGACCGCCGTGACGGCCCCGGCCGCCTCGGCCCACTGGCTCGGTGCCGTCCTCGCAACCCTGCCCAACACCCCCGAACACCTCAACAAACGCCGTGAGTTGATGCTGATGCGCGCCGGGGCACTTGGCGCGACCGGGGCGCTGTGGGAGAGCAGAGACCTCTTCCACCGAGTGATCGACATGCCCGCCGGCAACGAGGACAGCGAGGACGCGCTCCGTACCTCCGCCGTCGTGCAGTGCGCCGTCATGGAGCGTCAGCTCGGGCGCTACGCCGAGGCCGACGCGCTGCTGCGCCGCGAACTGGACCGGAGGCCCGGGCCGTCACCGTCCCAGCGGATCGGTCTCGTCATCGAATGGTGCTGCCGCGCGCAGTTCGTCGCCCGCTTCCCCGACGTACGGGAAGAACTGGCCCAGGCGCTGCGCGGCGCCCGCGATCTGGGTGACGGACTCGGCGAGATGGGCGCCCTGACGCTGGCCGCCATGAGCGAGGCGTACGAGGGTGACACGGCCGAGGCCCGTTTGCTCGCCCGGACCGCGGCGGGGCTGGCGGACGCGCTCACCGACGGCGACCTCGCCGGGCTGTGCGAGCCCCTGGTCAGACTGGGCTGGGCCGAGGTGATGCTCGACCGGTACGCCGACGCGGAACGGCACACCGACCGGGGCGTGGACATCGCCCGGCGGACCGGCCGACTCTACCTGCTGTCGCAGCTCCTGCTGTGCAAGGCGTACGCCCACTTCCTGACCTGCCGGGTCACCACGGCGCTGGAGCTGGCCGACGAAGCCGCGACCATCGCCCGTGCCCTGGGCAACGGCGAACTGCTCGGCTTCACCCTCGCGATCCGTTCCCTGTTCCTCATGCAGGCCCGCCCGCCGGGCGATCCGGACGTCCTGGCCGCCGCGGAGGAGGCGGCGGCAGCGGCGGAGGGCACGGGCGAGAGCTGGTGGTCCACGCTGGCACGGTCCCTGCTCGCCCTCGCCGCGATGGGCGCCGGTGACCCGCACCGCGCACGGGACGTCCTGCTGGACGCGGGCGGCGGCAGAGACCTGTCCCGATTGCAGCCCTCGCTGCTGCCCGAGTTCCTGGAACTGCTCGTCGCCGCCGCCTTGGCCGTGGGTGAGACGGAGGAGGCCGAGAACGCGGCCGAGCGCGCCCTGAAGGAGGCCGAACGGATCGACCTGCCGACCCGCCGGGCAGCGGCGCTGCGCGCCTTCGGCCGGGTCAGGGCGCATCGGGGGGACCCGGCCGCGGCGGCACGGGCGTTCGCCGAAGCCGCCCGGGAGAGCGCGCTGTCCGGGGCGACCCTCCGGGAGGCCCAGAGCCTGCTGCTCGGCGCCGCGTTCACCAGGGCCGCCGGTGACGGCGCCGGCGCGGCCGCCATGTGGCGCCGTGCCCGTCGGCAGGCCGCCGAGGGCGGGGCCACGCTGCTGGTCGCCCTGGCCGACCAGCAGCGCGCGGAGGTGCTGGGTGACACGGACGGGGCGGCGGAGCCGTCCGGACCGGCCGCCGGGCTGGCCCAACTGACCTCGCGGGAACGGGAAATAGCGGATCTGGTCGCAGAGGGTCTCACCAACCAGGCCGTGGCCTCCCGGCTCTGCCTCAGTCCACGCACGGTCGAGAGCCACATCGCCCGCGTCTACCGCAAGACGGGCGTCCCGTCCCGCGCGGCCCTCGCCACCCTGGTGGCCCGCCACACGGTCACGGCACCGGGCACGCCGCCGCCCTCGTGACCAGTGCCATCGGCCGGAGGCGGACCGGGACGCCCCTGGTCAGCGTTGTATCCAGGCCGATGGAACGGGCCCGTTCCACCAGTTCCGGGATGTCGTCGAGCCCACGCGGCGGGGTCGTCGCGTAGCGCCCCCAGGGTCGCGCGTAGTTCCCGAGTCGCCTCACGCCCGGCCGTCTGGATCGCCAGCAGAGCCTCCGGCACCTGTTCGCCGCGCCTGCGGGCCACGTGGACGGCGACTTCGGCCTGCACCTTGATGATCGAGACCTGATGGGTGAGTGAATCGTGCAACTCCCTCGCGATGTGCAGCCGCTCCTCGTCGGCGCGGCGCCGCGCCGCGCTGTCTCTTCCCGGGTGCGCTCGGCCTCGTCCGCCCGCCGCTCAGCCTGCCGCAGCGCCTCACCCGCGGCCCCGGCCGCGACCAGCCAGGCGATCTCCAGGGCGCCGCGCGCCTGCGCGAACGCTTCGCCCGTGTCGTGCAGGCCCGAGGCGAGGGCAGCGAGGGGGAGCGTGGCCAGCACGGCCACGCTCGTCACCACGGTGACGCCGCGGTGTCCCTCCCGTACGGCCGCGTACACCGCGAACAGGAACGCGACGGCGGGCACGTCGAAGCCGACCGCCTGGTACCCCACTGCGCACAGGCCGGTGGCGGCCAGGACAGGAACGGGATTCCGGCGGCGCCGGACGAGCGTCAGGCCGCCGGCGGCCAGCAGCGTGCAGCCGAGCGGGGCGAGGCCCGTACCGGAGTTCCGCTCGGACAGGCCGGTGACCAGCAGCGTCGCCGCCACGCCGACGGCGATCGCCCAGTCCCTCACACCGGCCGGGACACCGGACCATCCTGTGCTCATGCGCGCACCCTAGCCGGATGCGGCCCCGGGCGAGTCCCGCTTGCAGACGAGTGATCGGCTACTACGTAGGCGGTATATGCGTGTCGCCTGCGGCGTGCGCGGCAGCGGGAAGTGCCCGCGTCCGCCGGACGACCGGAGGTGGAGCAGGCGGACATGCTCGGGTGATCCAGTTCCCGTGAGGAGAAGGAGCACCTCATGTCAATGCGCACTGTGCTCGCCGTGGCCGGCGCCGTCCTGGTCGGCGGATTCGTGCTCGCCGTACCGGCGGCCGCGGACCCTTCTGCCCAGCCGGTCGCCGCAAGCGTCTACACCCTGAGCGTCGGCCGTATCGGATCTTCCTTGGCCGCGCTGGTTGGCCTCCTCGGTGCGGTCAACGGCGGCCTGGCCCTGGCCCGCCCCGCCGGTCAGGGCCACATCGGCACCTGGGCCCGGCGGAACGGGGGGCCCGCCGACCCGACGCTTGTGCGCGCTTCGGCCGCTGGCCACTCCTCTGCGGTGGTCCTGTCGTGTGCTGGAGGGCGATCCGGATTCCGGGCCAGCGCTGTTCCCCGGTCGGCCGCTGTGAACGACGGCTCTACGTCATGCTCGCCGGTTCCTTCAGCGTCCTGGGATGTCGTCGGTGGGAGGTTGGCTGCTAATTGCCCGTCAGCGATTTCGAAGCAATGGGGTGATAGGAGGTGCGCTGCCTCACTCGTGACGCGATTCCGGCATCCAGAGTGGCTTGAATACGCACAGAAGAAACCGAAGAAGCTCACCAAGGCCTGCATCCCGGGGTCTGGCACACGCGGGTTCGGGCCCGGTATCCCGTATGTGTTCACGCGCTGGTCGCCGGATACGTCCGTGGAGCACTGCCGGCAGCGCGCGGATCTGCAAGCTGCGACCCCTGATGGTGCCCGCAATTGATGGAGGACCTACGTGGTCACGAGACGGCGTGTCGTGCAGGCGGCGGTCGGCGGAATGTTCGCGCTCCTTCCGGCGGCCTCCGCGACTCCACGCCTCTTCGAGCCCAGCGGCAAGGGCGTTCTGGATCCGGGAAAGGTGGACAAGTACGTCACGCCGCTCGTCGTCCCGCCCGTCATGCCGCAGGCCGGGGGCGGCGTCGCTGATCACATCGACCATTACGTGATCGGTGTGCGACAGTTCCAGCAGCAGGTGCTGCCCTCCGGCCTACCGGCGACAACCGTGTGGGGGTACGGATCGACTCCGCATCCGCGCAGCTTCCACTACCCCGCGTTCACCGTCGAGGCCCGTGCCGGAACACCTGTGCGGGTGAGGTGGAAGAACCAGTTGCTTGATCGCAGAGGCCGTTACTTGCCGCACCTGTTGCCGGTCGACCCCACACTGCACTGGGCGAACCCTCCGGGCGGAACATCGGCCCGGGACTCACGTCCCGGATTCCGCTCGACACCCGGACCGTATACGGGCCCAGTGCCGATCGTGACGCACCTGCATGGCGGGCGGAACTCGGAGGAGAGCGACGGCTTCACCGAAGCCTGGTACCTTCCCCGCGCGCTTGACCTCCCAGCGGGATACGCTGAAGTCGGCTCATTCTACGAGGAGTTCAAGGAAAAGTTCGAAGACCGGTTCGGTGACGCCTGGGGCCGGGGGGACGCCGTGTTCCAGTACGCCAACGCGGAGAGGGCCTCGACCTTCTGGTTCCACGATCACGCCCTGGGCGTCACGCGGTTGAATGTCTACGCCGGACTGGCAGGGTTCTACCTTCTGCGAGGCGGCCCTGCGGACCTTCCCGTTGGGGTATTGCCCGGTCCCGCGCCCCGGCCCGGTGATCCGCCCGGCCGGAAGTACTACGAGATCCCTCTCGCCATCCAGGACCGCTCGTTCCACGTCGACGGCAGCTTGTTCTACCCGGCCGGACGCACTGCCTTCGACGGATTCAGGGGCCCCTACATCCCGGACAGTGACATCCCCCCGATCTGGAACCCCGAGTTCTTCGGCAACACGATGGTGACCAACGGGAGCACCTGGCCAGTCCTTCAAGTCGAACCGCGCCGCTACCGCTTCAGGTTTCTCAACGGATGCAACTCGCGGTACCTGATCCTCAAGATTGTCACCCACCCACTTGCCCACCGCCCCGCGACCCCCGCCCTCCCCTTCTGCCAGATCGGAAGTGAGGGAGGCTTCCTCCCCACACCCGTACAGCGCGACCAGATGCTCATCGCTCCCGCCGAGCGCGTCGACGTGATCGTCGACTTCGCATCCGTCCCGGTCGGGACCGAGCTCTATCTGATCAACGAGGGCCCCGACAAAGCATTCCAGGGCGGGAAGGCAGGTACGGACTACTCCCCGGCGGACCCCGCCACCACCGGACAAATCATGAAGCTCGTCATCGAAGCACTCACCTCACCGGACACGACCGTGCCACCGTCCCAGCTGTCGCTTCCGCCGTTCGAACCGTTGGGCAAGGCAAGCCGCATCCGACGGCTTTCCCTCAGCGAGCAGAAGTCCGCGTCGCTGCCGCACGTTGGCCCCCGGCAAATGCTGCTCGGCACCCTGGACCGGAACGGGGCCCCTGTGCCGATGCGCTGGGACGACCCCGTTACGGAGAATCCGGCCCTGGGCGCGACCGAGATCTGGGAGATTCACAACTTCACGAAGGACGCACACCCGATCCATGTCCACGAAGTCCAGTTCCAAGTCCTCGACCGGCAACAGGCCGGCCGTGCCGCGCGGCCCACCGAGCCGTGGGAGAACGGGTTCAAGGACACAGCAGTCGCCTACCCGGGTGCCGTGACGAGACTGAAAGCGACGTTCGACCGGGCAGGCCGATACGTCTGGCACTGTCACATGCTCGAACACGAAGACAACGAAATAATGCGCCCCTACACCGTCGGATGACGGCGGAGGAGGTTCTGCCTCTCTCCTGTGTCTCGGAATGCTCCCCTGGAGCAAGATCAGCCAGAGCCGGAACCTCGGGCAGGCGGGCTGTCGGCGCATCCTGCGCACTGCTATGGCCCCGCACTGCGGCAACGCCCCGCAGATGCCGGCCGCGTCCGGAGTCCGGGTCCGGGAACGACGGGGCAGCACCGGGCACCTTTACGCGGCCCGGCTGGGTGGGATGGCTCGGTGGTGGGCTCATCGTCCTGACGATGGGCTGCCTCGCCTACGTCACCCACCGCCACCCGTCCCTCGCCACGCCGTTGACGGTCGCCATCGGCGGCGCAAGCTTCCTGATCGCCTGCATCGCAGTCGCAGTCGCTGTCGCTGCCGTCGCCGCCATCCTGATCACCCGATGACGCCGCGCCCCGCCCGTTCCCGGGCCGGACCGGCGGCCACCGGGCACCCGCTCCGGGCTCCGCCACAGGGCTGCACCGGCAGCCGGATCGGTTCGGCGGGCGGTGGGTCAGCAATCGGGTCAGCGCGTCACAGACGTCAGGAGGACGGAACCGGCCGCGCCTTGAGGAGCTGGTCCAGCCCCCGGTACAGCGCCCGTACCAGCCGGGCCCGTTGCTGCGCGTGCGCGAGGGTGGTCTGGGAGGTCACCGACAGGCGGCGCTCCGCTTCCTGGAGGACCTGCTCGGCCACCGGCCGCAGCTTGCTGTCCTTGGGCAGGGCCTCGACGTGCCGGCTGACTTCGGCGGCGACGATTCGGGCGTGCCCGGTGAGGAGCAGGGCGATCTGCGCGCAGTCGCCCGCCCGCAGACCGTTCGCGTCCTTCCGTGCCAGCATCGCATCGACCAGCGCCATCATGGGCGCGCGGTCGAGCGGCAGCTCCTCGGCCAGGAGCGCCTCGGGGTCGTACAGCACCGCGCTCATGACCGTGGCTCCTCTGGTTCCAGGCCCGTGACCAAGGCGGTCGGGTCGGTGGCGATGACGAACAGCCCGCGGTCCAGCAGCCAGGACCGTTGCGTGTTCCAGTCGTGCCAGCGGTAGGCGATGTGCGCGAACGCGGGGACGACGATCCCGGCTACCCGGCCGCTCTCCACCGCTGCGCGGATCCGTGCCCAGCCCGGCCGCAGCTCCGTGTCCTGGTCGAGCGGCCCGGTGTCGGTCACCACGCAGCCGGCCGGAACGTCCCAGCCCTGCGCCTGCGCGTGCGCGGCCAGGGGCGCCGTCACCAGGTGCTCCGTGCCCGGCACCGGGACCACGGCGTACAGCGCCACCGCGGTCAACGGCGCGACGGGGGCCCCGTCCACTGCCGGGGCACGGAGAGCTGCGATCTTCCTGCGCACCCGGGCAGGTAAGGGCCGGGCGGTGGTGTGGCGGGACGAGTTCGGCATGGGGGCCTCTCCGGGACGGTTTGTCGGCGTACTCCCAGATAACCGCGACTCGTTCGGGTGGGCTCAGGCCAGAAAGCGGGCATCTCCAGAACAGGGACCGGACAGTTTTACCAAGGCAGAAGAGCGGCAGGACTACCGTCTGTGCCGCGACCGGAAACCTGCGGGGGAACCGATGGACAGACAGCGAAACACTCAACTCGAAGCCGCGATGGCCGAGTACGGCTTCACGCACCAGGGCCTGGCCGACGAGATCAATCGCATCACCGGCCGGATCTTCGGAGAGTCCCACCCCCGCAAGTGCACCGACCGCCACGTCAGACGCTGGGTCAGCGGCGAGGTCCGATGGCCATGGACCCGCTACCTTCACGCCCTGGAACAGCTCTTCGACCGCCCGGCGCAGGCACTCGGCTTCCTCCCAAGAGGCAGGAACAGCGCGAGCCTGCCGGCCCCGCCGCGGTCTCCCGCACCGACGAAGGAGGCGCCCGTGCGCCGCCGCCGCTTCATCACCGCGACCGCCGCCACGACGGTCGCCCTCGCCCTCAACATCGACGAAACCCCCATCAGCGGCCGGATGTCGATGAGCGACGTCGAACGCGCCCGCGAGCGGATCGACCGCCTCGACGCCCACTTCAGCGCCATCGGAGGCCAACCCCTCCTGACCGTCGCCACCGCCTACCTCGACCGCCTGACCACCGCAGCCGACCGCTGCACCTACGGGCCACGCGTCGAGCAGGCACTCCACACCGCCATCGCGTCACTGTGCAGCTCGGCCGGATGGGCCGCAGACGACGCCGGAGACCTGGACGCAGCACACCTGTGGCGCACCACCGCACTGCAAAGGGCCATCCTCGGCACCAGCCACCAAGCCCAGGCACGGGCCTGGTCCGACCTTGCCATCCACGCCCGCCGCGGCGGACACGACCGCGAAGCCCTACGCATCAGCCAGACCGCCCTCACCAGCCGCGAAGCCCGCCAGGACCCCCGCTACGCCGCCCTGCTCCAATCCCGCCTGGCCATCAGCCACGCCCGCACCGGCAACCGCCCGGCAGCAGCCCGCGCCCTGCTCGCCGCCCAGGCCGCCTACGACCGCATCAACCCCACCCAACCCGCACCACGCTGGCTGAACTTCCTCACTGCCGCAGAGATCAGCGGACTCGCCGCCATCACCCACCAGGCAATGGGACGCCTCGCCGACGCCGAGACCGCCACCACCCAGGCCCTCACCCTCCTCGAACCCCGCCTGCGCCGCAGCCGCGCGTACTACGGAGTCCAGCTCGCCGAACTCCAACTCGCCCAGGGAAACACCGCCGGCGCCCGAACCACCGCAACCACCATCGACGCCACGCACATCGGCAGCCGCGCCATCACCAGCCGACTCGCCACCGTCCACCGAACCCTCGCCGCCGCATAGGAGAACCGCCCGCAGTGACCGCTGACATAGAACTCCGCCACTACACCACCCACCACCGCACCACCCAGCTGCGCACGCTCCTGCTGGACGTCTACGCCGAGGTGTACGCGAAGGAAGCGCAGACCGACCCGTTCTGCGCCGTCGACCGGTTCGCCGAAGGACTCCACAGCTGGATGACCCATCCCGACTGGACCTGCATCGTCGGCTACGACCACGGACAGCCCGTCGGCTACGCCTACGGAGCTCCGCTGTATCCCGCCAGCCGCTGGTGGGGCGGACTGCTCACCGACGTACCCGCCGGGACCATCACCGAGACCGGCACACGCACCTACGCACTCAGTGAGCTGATGGTCCGCACCCCCTGGCGCAAGACCGGCACCGCCCGCCGGCTCCACGACGAGCTGCTCGCCGCCCGGCCCGAGAAACGCGCCACGCTCCTGGTCCTGAAGGACCATCCCAAGGTCCGGGCACTGTATGAATCATGGGGCTGGCAGACACTGGGCGACCTACGCCCACGCATCCCGCACGCGCCGCTCTTCCACTCCATGCTGCTGGACCTCCCACCAGACCACGGACCCGTCGTCGCCACCGTTCCGACCGTAAAGGCCTAGCGGGCCTGCCGGTTGCTCAACAGGTTGCTCAACAGGTTGCGTAACGGGTTGCCTAACAGGTTGCCAAGGGTGGATTCGCTTGACGGCTGTTCCCGCAGGTCAGCGGCGTGGGTCAGCGCGACGCAGACGCCGACACCTCTTCCCCGAAGGGGAAGAGCACCCTTCTCTTTTTCCCCCCCAGGACGTCGCGCGGATGTCCGTGGCCCTGTACTCCGGGACCGATGAGGACGCGATGCGAGAGCGGTACCTGTTCCTCAACGGCAACCCGCTGCTGCGGATGGAGCGTGTGGGGATGCCCGCTCCGCTGTTCCTCGGCTTCCACTGCCGGGCGGCCCGCGGGCCGCAGAAGGGTGAGCCCGGAGTAGTCGTGCTCGGAGGGTGGGGGCCCGGCGCGGTTTGGTGAGGAGCTTGTCGAACGCCTGGGGCCGACTCGTTGTGCGGGATCCCTGTATGGGCAAGAGGTTCTGCGGCGTTCGGGGCTACTCATGCCGAGTCGGGACGCATACTGGCGCGGTGACAGACTTACTGGGCACGGACGTCGATGACAGCGACATCTGGGGTCGTTCCGCCGCGCGGGTTCAATCCGCCCGGGCCTTGGCCGAACAAGCCATGGCTGGCAGGGACACGCAAGCACTCGAAGAGTCGGTCGCGCTGTGGGAAGCCGTTCTGCGAGACCGCACCGTCCCGGATTCGATACTGCCGCTCTTGGAACTCGTGGACGTGGAGATCGGCGCGTGTCTGGCTCTGGGTAGTACGGAGCCTCTGTCAAGGGGCATCGGCCGCCTAGACGAGGCGATAGCGCGCTCTCCAGAAGCGCGCGCTCGGATCGATGTCCAGCGGGCACGGCTTACCGCCTACGAGGTCCGCGCCTCGTTGACCGAATCCACAGACCCTGCGCATTCGGCGGAGGACTGGTTGACGGTCTCGGGCATCGCGCGATTCCTCGCTGAGTCGGCGACGGACGGCAGCATCGAGCAAGGTGAGCGGTTCGAGACCATGGGCCGAGCCCTCCTCATGCACCATGAGCTGGCCCTGGTTCCGGAGTCCCTGGGTGAGGCAGTCATATCGCTTCGCCGGGCCGTGTCCGCCCTCACCGGTCCTCGGCGGAAGGCCGCCGAGGCCTGCTACTTGCTGGGGCGTGCCCTGCGCCTGCGTGGTGAGCGAGATCGCTCACCGGACGATCTCAACGAGGGGCGCTGTCACGCTGTTGGGTGTGTGGGTGTCTGATGGTGTGTCGGGGCATGGTGGGGCCTGGTTCGGGGCCTGTGCTCAGGCCGTGGTGGACAGACCGGCGGTGCCGGTGACCTGCTCCCAGGTGGTGAAGCGGTGCTGCATCTCGGTGCGGTAGTCGGGGGCGGTCATCAGATGCCGGCGGGGCCGGAAGTGCGGTGAGATACCGCTGAACGCGGACAGGAACCGCTGCGCCCCGCCGGCGGAGCGGAAGCCTTTCATCGCACGTTCACGCTGCCGGGTGGGCTGGTGGCTGTTCTCCGCCCGGTTGTTCAGCCCCTTGTGCGAGCGGTGCTCGACCGAGGGCATGACCTCGCGGTGAGCGGCGCCGTAGGAGCGGAGCCTGTCCGTGACGACCACCCGCGGCACCGTACGGGTCGTCTTCACCAGACGACGGAAGAATTGCCTGGCCGCGGTCTTGTCCCGCCGGTTCTGTGCGAGGATGTCCAGCACCATGCCGTCCTGGTCGACAGCCCGCCAGAGGTACTTCTGCTCGCCGTTGATCTTGACGAAGACCTCGTCCAGGTGCCACTTGTCACCAGGCCGGGGCCGGCGGCGGCGCAGCGAATTGGCGTACTGGTGCCCGAACTTCAGGCACCAGCGGCGGATGGTCTCGTAGGATAGGAGACGATCACGCCGCGCTCGAGCATCAGCTCCTCGACCTCACGGAAGCTGAGCGGGAACCGGAAGTACAGCCACACGCAGTGGGAGATCACCTCGACCGGGTACCGGTGACCCTGTACGACGGCGACGCGCTCCCCACGGACGACTCCCCCTCCACCATGATCAACCCGAAGATCATCCCACCCGCTCAGTCAACGTGACAGCGCCGTTCTACGCCCTGGTGCGGATGCAGGACACGCGGCCGAAGGTCGTCGACGGCCTCAAGCGGACCAACGACGAGCTGCAGCAGAAGATCACCCGCCTGCGTGCCGAGCGCGACCGGCTGCGCACGGACGTCCAGCAGCTGGTGCGGGGCGTACACGTCCTGGAGATGGAGAATCAGCAACTGCGCGAGGCAGCCGACAGTGATGGCGTCGTTCGAGTGCTGCCCGTCCAACACTGGCCCTCGATAGCTTGATCCCCAGCAGAGCCCCGGGAACTCCCGGAGCTCTGCGGTAACCAATATTCTGTTTACGACAACCCGGCCGGACAACCGCCCGGCCGGGAGCCTCAGGCACGGTGCACGGGCTTCAGAGTGGCTGATCGGGGAGCATCAGCACTCGTAGGCCTCCAGCGCCTTGCCATCAGTTGAGTCCCACCTGAAGGTGGCGCTCCTCCCGCTGCTGATCTTCTGGCAGTCGGGGTCCAACGCCCAGTCGACGGAGACGGTGGCGTGTATCGCATAGCTGCATACGTTCTTGACCGTTGCTTTGCCTTCCCAGTTGCCGGTCAGCTGGGCGCAGCCGCTGAGCGATGCGGCATGAGTGATGCTCGACGGCCCAGGGGCTGCTGCTGCGGGAGCCGCCCCAGTCGCAGCGAGGGCCCCCGCCGCGATTGCCATGGCGAGGGGCGTCAGGATGGTGCGACGACGAGTACCCATGCTTCTCCTCAAGGTCGAACGGGTTGATGCCCTGCTTCCCTCTGGCCGCTGAGCGGCCGGGGACGTGCCACTCACGGTGCCGGGGCCGGCGTCGGCGAACCTTCGGAAAAGCTTGAATCCGCCTGGAACCACAGGTCGGTGGCGCCCAGAGTGGGGGGCGTAGAGACGACCGGGTGTCGCAGGGGGTGTGATGGCCACGCGCTTCGGGATTCTGGGGACCATCGAGGTACGGCGGGACGGAGCCCCGATCGACGTGGGGCACGCGATGCAGCGCCGGGTGCTGGCCGCGCTGCTCGTCGACGCCGACCGGGCGGTGTCGGCCGACGCGCTGGTGGACCGGGTATGGGGGGACACCGAGCCGGCGAACGACCGCCGGAAGCTGTACGGATACCTCTCCCGGCTGCGGCACGCACTGGCTGCCGACGGCACCGCCATCACACGGGAGCGGGGCGGCGGCTACCGGCTGGCGGTCGAGCCCTCGGCGGTGGACGCGCACCGCTTCCGCGAACTGTCGGACCGGGCCCGGAAGGCGGGCGGCGACGTGCAGGCGGAGGCTCTGTGGCGGGAAGCCCTGGAGCTATGGCGGGGCAGCGCGTTCGCCGGGGCGGACACCCCGTGGTTCAACGCGCAGCGCCACCTCCTGGACGGCGAGCGGCTGGCCGCCGAGCTGGAACTGGTCAACGTGCGGCTGCGCCTGGGACAGCACGACGGACTGGTGAGTGAATTGACCGCCCGGGCCGAGGCGCATCCGCTCGACGAACGGGTGATCGGGCAACTGATTCTGGCCCTGTACCGGTGCGAACGACAGGCCGAAGCGCTGGAGGCGTACGAGCGCGCTCGGCGACGCCTCGCCGACGAGCTGGGCGTCGACCCGGGCGCGGCGCTGCGGCGACTGTACGAACGGATCCTCACCGGCGACCGCAGCTCGCCGCGCCCCGCTCCGCTGCACCACCCGCCACCACAAACCCGGCCGCCACGACGAACCCGACGGGCACCATGCAACCGGCCGCCACCACAAAACTGCCCGGTGAGAGCGGCACGGTGGCGAACGTGGGCCCGCCGATGGCACGCCAGCTCGTCCCCCGGCTCCTCCCGGCGGACGTGTCACTCTTCGTCGGCCGGGAGGACGAGGTGGAGGAGGCTCGCCGGCTGCTCGGCGAAGAACGGCCCGGCCCGGCGACAGTGCTGGTCACCGGCCCCGCCGGAGTGGGCAAGACCGCCTTCGCGATACGGACGGGGTACCTGCTCGCCTCCCGCTTCCCGGACGGCCAGCTCCACGCGGACCTGCGGGGCTTCGACGACGAGCCGGCCGAGCCGTTCACGGTCCTCGGCACCTTCCTCCGCGCGCTCGGCATCCCCGGCGGTGCCGTGCCCGCGGAGCTGACCGGCCGCGTCCATCTCTACCGCACCCTGCTGGCAGGGCGGCAGACGCTCGTCGTCCTGGACAACGCCGCCAGTGCCCAGCAGGTGAGTGACCTCCTGCCCAGCGGCGTGCGCTGTGCCACCATCATCACCAGCCGGACGACCATGGCGGAACTGTGCGGCCGCCGACTCTCCCTGGACGTACTGGACCCCGCGAGGGGACTCGACCTGCTGCGCGAGATGCTGGGCCGGGGCCGGACCGACGCCGACTCGGGGGCGGCCCGTTCCATCGTGGATACTTGCGGTGGCCTTCCCCTGGCGGTGTGGGTCGCCGGTGCGCGGCTGGCCGCCCGACCGCACTGGCCTCTGGCCAAGGTGGCGCACGCCCTCGCCGACGAGCAGCGCAAGCTCGACGAGTTGGCCGTCGGCCACATCGCCGTACGGGCCAGCCTCGAACTGACCTACCAGCAGATGTCCGCGGCGACGCAGCACGCTCTGCGGATGGTCGCCCTGCTGCCCGGGCCGAGCTTCGCCGCCTGGGCGCTGGCCGCGCTGCTGGACACGGCCCTGCCCGAGGCGGAGGCCGTCCTAGACGATCTAGTCGAGGTGCACCTGGTGCAGGCCGGTTCGGTGAACGCAACCGGCATCCGCTATCAACTGCATGACCTGGTACGCCTGTTCGCCAGGGAGCGCACGAAGTCGGACGTCCCGGAGCGGGATCGCACGGCAGCCCTCACCCGATTACTCGGGGCGAGCCTGCACCTCGCCGACCTCGCCGCGGACACCCTCAGCGTCGACTTTCAGGGCATCTCACAGCTGGATCTGGCCTCCTGGCGGCTGGCTGCGGCCGATGCCGATCAGCTGCTCGCCGATCCCCTCGCCTGGTTCAACGACGAACGCCAGTTCCTCATCGACGTGGCAGAACAAGCTCTGGACGGAACGGAGGGTGTCGCACCCGCCGCCGGTCTGGCCACCGCCCTCACGACCCTCTTCCAGGTCGGCAGCCACTTCGACGACTGGGAGAGGCTTCAGAACCGCGCACTCAAGGCGGCCCTCAGCAACGGCGACCGGCACAGCGCCGCGAAGGTCCACCGCTGCCTCGGCGAACTCACCACCATCCTCGACCGCTATCCGGAAGCAGTGGACCACTTCGAGCAGGCCCTGCTGCTCGCCGAGGGGGAGGGGCCCACGTACCGGGCCAGTGCCACGGCCGGGCTGGCCTATGTGCACCGGCTCCTCGGCCAGTACTCCACCGCCGTGCTCCGTTTCGAAGAGGCCGCCGAGCTCGCCGAAGCGGCGGGCAACGTCAACTGTCTCGTCTACGCGACCAACGGCCTCGGCGTCATCGACCTCGAGCTGGGACGTGTCGAGGCCGCCATCGCGCGGTTCACGAAGTGCCTGCGGGTCAGCCGGGTCGCGGGCTACCGGCCCGGGGAGGCCCAGGCGTTGCGATGCCTGGGTCAGAGCCATCGCGCGCTCGGCGCCTACCCGGCCGCCGCCGACGCCTACCGGCGAGCCGTCGCGATCAGTGAGGACCTCGGCGACCGCCTCAGCGCCACACACGCGACGTGCTGGCTCGGGGACGTTCTGATCCGGCAGGGCGAGCACCGGGAAGGACGCCGCCTTCTGGCCCGGAGTCTGTGGACCTACCGGGAGTTCGGCAATCTCTGGGGCGAAGCGGCGACACTGTACGCGCTGGCCGAGGCACAGCTCGCGGTGGGCCGTCCGGCACCGGCCCGCAGGCGCGCCGAGGCCGCCGTCATGCTCTGGAGGCAGATCGGCTCCAGCAGGTGGCTGGCCGTCGGCCTCGACACCCTGGCCGAAGCACACGCTCTGGCCGGCGATCACACGGCCGCGGCTCGTGCCCGCGACGAGGCCGAAGGGGCGCGTAAGGCTTAAAAGGGCACTGTCACGCCGTCAGACACCCACCCAACTAGGTGACAGTGCCGGTCGACTTGATGGAGGCCCTGCGAGCCAGCGTCGAGGGGGCCCGCAGCCCGAAGGACACCGGGGAAAAGGCCGGCGCCTCCGACAAGGGGCGCGGGAAGAAGCCTGCCGTGAAGAAGCACACCAAGGCCTCGGACATTGGGTCGCTACGGTCGCTGACCAAGATCGAGCTGTACGAGAAGGCCACCAAAGCCGGTGTCAAAGGACGTTCCAGCATGACCCACGACCAGCTCGCCGACGCCCTCGCCAAGGGCAGCTGAAGAGCTTCGGCGACGGGCGGGACTCTCGCCCTCTCACGGCCCTGTCTCGGGTGCTTTGGGCCCGATGACGACGAATTCCTCGCCATTCCAGTGCATGACCAGTTCCCGTATCCCGTCCGGTCCGCTCCGGGCTGCCCGCACCAGCTCGACCCGGCCCGCCATGCTCCAGCCGTGCTCCGCCCAGTACGGATGGGCACTGATCAGGCAGGACAGCCGGATCAGCTCCCGGCGCAGCTCGGCCGCCCCGACGGCGGGCCGCAAGGCGAGCTCGTTGTAGATGCGGATCTGCCGGCGCCTGAGAGCGATTGTCCTGTGCCAGCGAACCTTGATCGTGTGACACCGAACGTTGAGCGTGTGCCATTGGACCCTTCCTGGCGCGTTCTGGGGTTACTCGCCTGGCCGGAGGAGCAGGATGATCTGCGAAGTTGATCAGTGCGGAATGGGATCAGGGAGAACATGAGTAATCGTCAGAGCGGCGTTGTGAAGTGGTTCAACGACGAGAAGGGCTACGGGTTCATCACCCCGCAGAGCGGGGACGACCTCTTCGTTCACTTCAAGGCGATCCAGGCCGACGGCTTCAAGACCCTCAAGGAAGGCCAGGCCGTCACCTTCGTCGCAACGCGTGGCCAGAAGGGCATGCAGGCCGAAGAGGTCCAGATCGCCTAGCAGCGTATGCCGCCTGCGGGCGAGCGTCACGTACACGTCCTCCCGCAGGCGCGAGGGCCGGTCCGCCGGATTCGCGGGCGGGAGCCCGTGACCAGGATTCGATGTCAAGCGATCAAGGTTCGCTGGCACAGGACAGCGATCAGGCCGTCGGGGAAACGGAAGGACATCATCCACATATTCAATCAGGTGCTCGAATTTCGGTGCGGGTTCCCGGCCGGGCCCGAATCAGGGTCGCCGCCCACTGGGCACCGGACCGACGATGAGTACGACCAGGAGCCTTCTCGCTTCGGTGCCGAGTAGACGAGTGCCGTTCGGAACGTCCCTCCCGACGCGGTGGGGCAGGCGGTGCAGGCCTGGATGGAGCGGCATCCGGTACAGCGGACTATCTCGCCGTGGCCTCCGTGTCGGGCGGGCGCGATATCGTGAAGCCCCTGATGTCTGTTGCTTTTCATGATCCGGCAGGAGCGTTCCGAGTGCCCGAGGACCCCATCGCCCACAGCGAGCTGTCCGCCCTGACTCGCCGCTACGAAGAGACTGCGCAGAAGACCGACCGCGAGTTCGGCATCGTCAAGAGCGACCTGACCGCGCTCCGCCTCCAGGTCGGTAATCTCGACCAGAAGGTCGACGGGCTGGGCGAGCGCCTCGATGGGCTGGAGCAGAAGATCGACGGGTTCCTGTCGGAACAGCGCAGTGTGAACGCCACCCTGGTCGAACTGCTCTCGGGTCTCGTCGGCAAGGACACCTCCTCCGGCTGACCCGGGCCTCGTCGGAGGCTCCTCTGCCGGATCGCCGTCGATACGGAGGCGGCCCCGCCGTCACCGACACGTGGGCCCCATCGGCCCCGACCAGACACTGTCTGGTCGGGGCCGATGCGCATGTACGGGTCAGTTTCCGGTGCGCAGGTGTTCTTGGCGGGCCTGGACCAGGCCGCGCCATGCGGAGCGGACATCGTCTTCGCTCCTGGTCCAGCGGGTGGTCGAGGGCTCCGGCAGGGGCAGGGCGGCCATGAAGTGGGCGATGTCGGTGAAGTAGGCGAAGTCGCCGGTGGCGGTGAGTTCGCCCAGGCGGCTGATGGTGGCGGCCAGGTTCTGCTCCTCGCTGCGGACGGCGTGGTGGAAGGCGAGGGTGAGCTCCACGAAGCGGTGGAGGAAGGGGAGCCCGGCGGCCTCGATGCCGGTGTGCAGGCCCTGGGCGCGGCCGGGGACGCTGTCGGTTCCGGCGTCCTTGATCAGGGCGACGACCTGGGCGAGGAGGGTGTTGGAGCGCTGGTCGAGGCCGTTCAGGAGCTGGTGGGCGAGAGCGAGCTCGTCGCCGGCCCGGGCGGGGTCGGCGAAGGAGAGGGCCAGGGCGAGGCGGACCTGTGTCATGGCGCGCTCGCCGACGGCGCCGTGCTGCTCGGCTTCGGCGCGGCCGGTTTCGAAGGCGGTGACGGCCTGGGTGGTGTCGGCTTGGGACCAGTGGATGTCGCCGAGGACGCGGTGGTGGCGGCCCTTCCAGCCCAGGGCGGGGACGGCGGCCAGGGCGGCGGGGAAGTCACCGTTGAGGCGGGCCAGGTTGGCCAGACCGCGGCAGGCCTTGAGGGCGAGGCGGCCGCCGGTGTCGGCGACCTGCTGCATGCCGGCGCGGGCGGCGTCGTTCTGGCTGAGGTCCTTGTACGCCTTGGCCCGGTAGTACAGGGCCATCTCGGTCAGCTCGGCGGGCAGCAGGCCGGTGTCCAGGACGGCGGTCAGACGGTCGGCGGTGCGCTGGCGGTGTTCGTGCTGGCGGCGGGTGATCGCGGTGAGGAGTTCGGCCAGGGTATCGGCAGGCGTGTCCAGTGCCGGGTCCGGTACCCCGCCGCTGGTGCCTGCCGGGACGGTGGGTGGGGTGAGAGGTTCCCAGACGGAGTCGTCGGTGTAGACGAAGGCGGCGTCGGTGAGCCAGCCCAGGTCGGTCAGGCGGTGGTCGCGGGCCAGCCGCAGGCCCTGGCGCAGGCAGGCGACGAGGAGGATGCGGCTGGGGGTGAGGGCGGTGGTCGCGGCCCATTGGCCGCCGAGGGCGGCCAGGGCGCGGGTGGCGGCCTGGTGCCAGTCCGCGGGTGTCCAGCGGTCGTCGGTGTGGTCGTCGGCTTCGGTGAGGGCGGAGCGGATCGCGCCGTGCAGGTGGTACGGCCACAGGGCGTACGGGTTTTCCGTGAGGATGGGCCGCTCCGTCAGGCGCCGGGCGGGTGCCTGGTGGGTGAGGCCCGCGGCGCGGGTGGCGAGGTCGAGGTCGAAGGCGTCCAGCAGGGACACCGAACGCAGGACGTGCCGTTCGTCGGGGGTGAGGTCGGACAGGGCGCGGGCCAGGAGCGCGGGGAAGGTGTGGTCGAAGTCGGCGGGCTGCGGCTCGCGGACGCGGCGGATCTCCAGGAAGCGGGAGGCGGCCAGGTCGAGGTGGAGGGGGCAGGCCGTGGGAGCGGGCGGTGATCACGGCCCGGATCTCGGGGCCGATGAGGGGCCGGCCGTCCTTGACCAGGCGGCAGGCGAGGTGGCCGTCGCAGTCCTCGGGGGAGAGGTCGCCGATCAGGTGCTGCCGCCCGCCCGGCGTGCTGTGCCGGGGTGGCGGGACCGTGCCCGGCGCGGTGGCCAGCCCCGGCCAGGCGGCCGGGCCGGTGTGGTCGAGCTGCCCGTGCAGCGCGGGGTCGGCCCACTGCAGCCGGGACCGGCCGCTGATGACGAAGAAGCAGTTCGGCATCAGCCACACCAGGCGCTGCAAGAGGCGTTCGAGGTCGCGGTGACGGTCGGCGGTGTCCTCGAAGGTGTCCAGCAGGATCACCGGCGTGACCTTCTTGCCGTCGGGCACACGGGCCAGCTCCCACGCCGACACTGTCACGTTGGCTGACCGGGTGGGATGATCTTCGGGGTGATCATGGTGGAGGGGGTTGTCCGTGGGTAGTACGCCGCCGTCGTACAAGGGGCACCGGTACCCGGTCGAGGTGATCTCCCACTGCGTGTGGCTGTACTTCCGCTTCCCGTTGTCATTCCGTGAGGTGGAGGAGCTGATGCTGCAGCGCGGCATCATCGTGTCCTACGAGACGGTCCGCCGCTGGTGTCTGAAGTTCGGGCAGCCCTACGCCAACGCGCTGCGCCGCCGATGTTCCCGCCCCGGCGACAAATGGCATCTTGACGAGGTCTTCATCACGATCAACGGCGAGCAGAAGTACCTCTGGCGCGCGGTCGACCAGGACGGCAACGTGCTGGACATCCTCGTCCAGAACCGGCGCAACAAGGCTGCGGCCAGGCGCTTCTTCCGTCGGCTCCTCAAAGGAATCGGGGCCGTGCCGAGGGTGATCGTCACGGACAAGCTCCGTTCCTACGGAGCGGCCCACCGCGAGGTGACGCCCTCGGTCGAGCACCGCTCCCACAAAGGCCCGAAACAACCGGGCCGAGAACTCCCACCAGCCAACGAGGCAGCGCGAACGCGCCATGAAAAGCTTCCACAGCGTCGGAGGAGCTCAGAGATTCCTGTCCGCGTTCAGCGGCATCCCACCCCACTTCCGGCCACGCCGGCACCGAAGGACCGCCCCCGACCACCGCACCGAGATGACCGTCCGCTTCGTGATCTGGGACCAGATCACCGGCGCCACCACCCCGCCCACCGCAGCATGACCCAGGCCCCCGCCCAACCCCCACACGCCCTCAACCGATCAACACCCCACCAACGTGACAACGCCGTTTGACGTGGACGAACACGGTGTGAACGTCAGCGGGATCATTCAGGTACAGGTCATGGGCATGGGGCCGCTCCGTCGGGGCCCCCGCCGCCAGTGACAAGGTGAACCGTCCATGGATACGCCGGCAACTGACTCGCCGGAAGCAACTTTTGCGCCGAAACCCGCGTCTGCCAGTGGGAACGGGACCGAACCCCACCGACCCATACATGAACGGAGCTTTCGGTGCTCATAGGACTGCTCACCGCCGTGGCAGCATCGATCTGTTACGGCACGGGCTCCGTCCTTCAGGCCGTCGGATCACAGAAGTCAGCCCGCCGGGAGGTCGCCGCGGGCAGCGTGACCCAGCACGGTGGCCCGAGCCTGTCGGCCACTGCGAAGGCGGCGATGACCTGGGAGTTCATCGTCGGGACCATCCTGGACTTCGTCGGCTTCGGGCTCGGCGCACTGGCGGCGCGCCTCCTGCCGCTGTTCCTGTCGCAGACTGTGATCAGCGCCAACTTGGTGATCACGGCGGTGCTGAGCATCAAGCTCCTCGGCATCCGGCTCAACCGCGCCGAGTGGACCTCGATTGCTGTGGTCTGCTCCGCGCTGGTGCTTCTGGCGACGGCGGCGGGCCCGGAAGGCAGCGGCGACACCCTGATCTCCACGCACTGGTGGCTGCTGGGGATCTCGCTGCTCCTGATCGTGGGTGGCACCGTGGTCGTACGCCTGCTGGGGGCGCGCGCCGCGATCCTGGCCGGCCTGCTGTCCGGACTGGGCTTCGGCGCCCTCGGTGTCGGGGTCCGTGTGCTGAACGGCATCGACCCTTTCGACCCGGGAGCGCTGCTCTGCGACCCGGCGCTCTACGCGATCCTGGTGGCAGGCATCGGCGGCATGTACCTGCACACGGTCGCCCTGCAGATCGGCTCGGTCAACGGCGCCACCGCCGCGCTGGTCGTCGGCGAGACCGTCCTGCCGGGCATCATCGGCGTGCTGTGGCTCGGCGATGCCTCCCGTCCCGGCTTCGCCTGGGCGGCGATCACCGGGTTCGTGCTCGCCGTATCGGGCGCGGTGGCAGTGGCCTGGTTCGGGTCCCCGAAAGGGCACGACAGCGACCCCGAGGCGGCGCCCGTGACACCCGCCAAGGACGCCCAGACGTCCGCGGGGGTCTGACCCGGCACCAGATGCGCCGAATTTCCAACGCTTGGCTGCCGTACGGGAGTCTGGTGGCCAAACCGACGACTCGCCTGCGCATCGTCTCTTCCGTTCGGCATCGTTGAGCACTGTGCATCGTGAAGTTGCAGGTCGCGAGTCTGGTGTGAGGGGCGGGCGGGATACTCAGGCTGGTCGTCGGCGGGTGTCCATGGTGAAGATCGTCTGACCTGTCGGCCGGAGACGTTGTCGGGTTCTGCTGCGCCGATCGTCGTGCCGCTCCTACGATCCGTCACCGAGCCGGTACGCCGGGAAAGCGTGGGGAGGACGTGGGGGATGCAGGAGCTGGAGCGGATCACGGCTCGCCGGAGTGAACTGGACGTGCTCGCTGAGGGGTTGGTCAAGCAACTGCAGGAGGTCCAGGCCGAGCGGGAGGAGCTGGTGATCGCCGAGCGGGTCCTGAACCGGCTGGCCGAGCAGGACCAGGCCGCGGCGGTCCTCCCGGTTCCCGCCCGGGTGGCGGGGCGGGCGGTCCTGCTGATCCCGCATCGCGGCGAGAATCCCGACGAGGCCGCCCTGCCCGCCGGCTACCGCAGGATTCTGGTGATCGTGCGGGCCGCCGACGGCCCGGTCCAGGTCAGGGGTGTCGGCGAGGAGCTGGGCCTTGAGGTGGCGGTGCGCGGCAAGCTGGAACCATTGCGCGCGAAGATGACCAAGCTCGCCGACCGCGGCTGGCTGCACAAACGGCCCGACGGGCGGTTCACCGCACGCCCGTAGCGGTACTGAAGGCGGGCGTCGTCAGGGCGTAACCAGCGGGCCCCCGGCGGCAGTTGAGTTTGGTGTGAAGAAAAACAACCATGCCGGCGAGGGCCCTGACGGCCTTGTCTACACCGCTCGCCTCCCGCTGTCGAGTGCCACCCTGAACTGGCTCGCCGGCCTGATACGCGGCCACTGCAAGAAGATCGGCTCGCGGTGGCGGGCCTTGCCCGCCGGGAAGATCGCCGCCATCGTGCTGGCAGTGCTGCGCTGTGACCAGCGGCCGGGTGACCTGGCCAGCGGCAACGGGATACACCGCACCACCGTGACACGGTGGGTCAGGGAGGTCGTCAGCCTGCTGGCCGTCCGCGCCCCGCGCCTGGACAGGGCCCTGAAGAAGATCGCCCGAACGGGTGGCGGGGTGGTCCTGCTGGACGGCTCGCTGATCCGCACCCGGCGGCGCACCGGGAAGGAAAACCGGAAGAACTACTCGGGCAAGCACAAACACCATGGCCTGCTCGTGATCGCGCTCACCGACGACAAGGGCCGACTGCTCTGGGTCTCGGCGGCCCGGCCAGGACGGACCTCGGAGATCACCGCCTGTCGTCACGACAAACTCACGCAGAAGTTGCGGGCGGCCGGGCTCGGAGCGATCGCCGACCTGGGATTCGTGGGGCTCGACGACAGCGGGCCTGACGCTGACCCGGCGGTGATCACCGGCTACAAGGCCGCCAGGAACCGGCCGCTCACGCGAGGGCAGAAGCTGTCCAACAAGGCGTTGTCAGCCGTCCGGGCGCCGGTCGAGCACGGCTTCGCCCACCTGAAGAACTGGCGGGTCCTCGGCAAAGTACGCACCGACCCGAGGTGGGCGACCGCCCTGGTGAGGGCTCTGCTGGTACTGACGAACCGTGAAGTCTCCAGGTGACCGACGATCTTCGCCGAAGTCATCCGCCCGTGACCAGCACGAGCATCCCGAACCTCGCGCACACCAGACCCGTGACCTGCAACTTCACGATGCACAGTGCTCACTGGGCCTTCCGACGGTGGCGTGAGGACAGTCCGCTGCGCCGCGCGGCACTGGCGAGCCTGGCCCGCATGCAAGAACTCGGTGTCGAGCTCGACGATGTCGACCTGGCAGGGCAACGGCTCCCCACCCCGCGACGCCGCGCCGGATACCGGAGCGAGCCCCGCTGGTGGATCAACTGGAAGTGGCAGGGGTATCGGAGCATTCCATACTGCGTCCCCAGCGGAGACGGCTGGCTGGAAGTGGTCCAGCCCACCCGAACACGCCCGCTGAACGCGTTGGTGATCAAGCCCGGGCCCAAGGCGGCCGCCCTCCGCAGCTGACCAGTCCGGTCTGCGACTGGAGTCGTGACCGGGGCCACCATCGCGGACATGCTGGACCGAGGGCCTGCCGTCCTCACCTGCCGGAGTGTCCACGCCCAGCACGCGCCTGACGAAGCGACGCCGCCTGGACTCACGTTCTACGCCCACACGGTCAACCGGTCCGAACGCGATCATCCGCGGCCGTCGGCCAGAACACGCGCCGGCCAGGCAAGAATCCCAGTCGCAGGCGCTCGCCGCGTTACGCGCCCCGCCGCCCACAACTGTCGAAATGATGTTCCATTTGTCAGTGGGTGGGGCTACTGTCCAGGGACGCAAGATCGCAAGGGGGGGCACCATGAACACCACCCACTTCCGGCCGGGCCGGCCTCCGGGCATCCGTCAGGGCTCCGATGGACTGACGGACAGGCAGCGCGACATCGTCAACACGATCCGGGACTGGATCGCCGAGACCGGCGAGAGCCCTTCCGTCCGGCAGATCGGCGAACGGGTCGGCCTGTCCAGCACCAGCCCCGTTGCCTACGGCAGCAGACCAGGGTCAGTGACCGCAAACGGCTTGCGGCCGGCTCCCGGAGACCGAACCCTCCTCATCGGCGCCGGGTCTCCGGTCAGTTCAGTGACGCCGCGCGCGACGGTGGCAGTGCTGGTTCCGGAAGCGGCAGCCATCAGGGTGATTCCACCGTGGCCGATGGCCGTGGCCTCGCTGGCCAGGTAGAGCCGACGGCGGCGCTCATCGAGATGCGGCAGGATCCGATCGCACTTGGCCCGTAACACGGCAACGGGCGGACGCACAGTCATGCCCCACCCTCCCACCAACGCCGCCTGGGCAAGCAGTAATTGAAATACAAGCCCTGGCGGTACCGGAGTACTGCCGTTGCACCCCGGCTGAGGTGATGCCCTTCTTGACGAAGCCGGTGTCATCGATGATCAGGATGCCGTCGTCGGTGCCGAGGTGTTCGGCGACGTAACCCTGCAGGTCGTCGCGTATCCCGTCGGCCTCCCAGCGGCTCTTCGCCAGGAGGTGCTGCAGCCCGTCAGGGGTGGAGTGCCCGGCGAATTCGGCCAGTTGCCAGGAGTTTTTGCGCCCCACGGATCCGAGCAGACCCCGCACGTAGTCCCGCATCCGGCGTCTGGGCTCGACGCGGGGGAAGCGGTGCCCGATCCGCAAGAAGAGTGGTTGGGGCGGCCATGTCGGTGATTGTCGCGGGCGACGGCCGCGTGGCTTCCGGCGGCCTACTGTTTGACGGCGTCGGCGATGTCGACGATCGCACGGGAGATCGCGTCGAGTTCGGACTCGCTCACGCCGTCCGTTCCTGCGGCGAGGTTCTGCACGTAGATGCCGTCGATCGCGCCCACCGTGTAGCGCGCCAGCAGTGTGACGTCCCGGTCCCCGGCGTCGACCGCGCGCTCGAGCCTGTCGGCGAACGCACCGATGAACGACTGGTAGCTTCTGGCCGCGAGTTGCACCTTGTGCGGGGTGCGCAGCGCCCACAGCAGCAGCTCGTACTGGGCGATTGCGGCCTGCCTATCGGTTCGCAGCAGGTACTGGAAGCGGCTGATCAGCGAGCGCGTGATCTCCTGGCACGTGTGGGCCTCCGCCGGTTCGGGGTTCGAGCCGATGATGGAGGCGCGAAGGGTGTCGTCGACCGCCGCGTAGATCTCGTCTTTGCCCTTGAAGCTGTAGTGCAACGCGGCAAGGTTCACTCCGGCTTCGTTGGCGATCCGCCGGGTGGTCGCGGCGGCGAGTCCGTCACGAGCGATGACGCGGGTGGCCGCCTCGACGATTCGCGAGTGCCGTTCAGCCGCCGTCAGATACCCCATGTCCCCACCATTCGTCCACTGTTCGCCTCCCCATCGCGCCGCACGAGCGCCATGGCAAAAGCCTGTCTGGGCGGAGGCGGGCGCCGGCCCCCGCTCACGCATCCCGGTCCAGTGGCCGGGCCACGACACTCCAGCATCGATCGTACGCACCTCTTGACGGAATCCGGGCGCGCACCTAGTGTCTCGGGCATTCTAAGTCAGACGTACGACTGACTTAGTCGAATGACTGCACTTTCCCTCGACAGCTCGCCGTGCGAACCACCCTCGCCACTAAGCGTCCGCGCAGGTGTTCGGCGACTCGTTCTCGTTCGACTCGTCCTGGTCCACAGAGTCCGCCCGCCTCACGGCCGGGGCAGCAGAGCAGCACAGACTGGAGAGAAGTCCCATGTCCGATACCCGAGCAGTGGCGGGTCCCCATCCGCCCGTCCCGGACGCCACCCACGAACCTCAACCCTCCGGCCCGGTGGTGACCACCGAGCCCGACCCGACGCCGATCGTTCGAGCCGTCGCAACCCGCGTGCGCGTGGCGTTGCGCGGCGACAGCGGCAGGCAGGCCCTGCAGCGTCTGCCGGGACCGGACCCGATCGCTCTGTGCTCGGTCTCCGACGCCCAGCGCGCGACGCTGACCCGCACGTCCCAGGGCCTGCACGTCGGCACACTCGGCCCCGGCGTTCCGGTCGCGATGCTCGATGTCGACCCCTCCTCGCTCACGGTTTCGTCCGCGAGCGGCGACGACCTCGCCGTCGAGACCGTGTCAGCCCTGCTGAACCCGGATCCGCCGGCGCTCGATGCCGCCGCCGAGGACTTCTGGGCACTGTCGTCCCCCGTGCCCGGCATGCCCGGTCTCGTCCTGAGCGCCGTCGACACCGGTGAGGTGGTACGCGTCGGCCCGCAGGAGGAGCCGTACGAAATCCACGGCAGCGACATCGATCTGCGGCGGCTGGCGGTGGGCTTCGACTGGCTCCTGCCCAGCGTCCGGGCCGGCAGGTTCGCCATCAAAGGAACGCACCGTCAACTGTCCGTGGTAATCGGAGCTTCGATGAAGGCGGTTTATGATGTCTGACTGCACCACCGTCGCCAACTGGGTCGACGCCAACTCCGTCCGGGTGGTCCGCGCGCAGACGGTGACATTGGACGGCGTGCTCGTCGGTAAGCACCTCTCGCCGAAGAAGTTCCTGTCCGGAGCGGAATTCGGCTGGGGATTCGCCGATATCGCCCTCGCCGTCGACCTGGCCAACTCCGCCCAGCTCGGGTTCGATTTCGGTGACTGGCGCGGCGAGATGCGTGACGTGTTCCTGAGGCCGGACCTCGGCATGATCGCACCGGATTCGTCACTGCCCGGTCTCGCCTCGGTGATGTGCGACCTCGTCGACCGGACGGGCGCTCCGCTTCCCGTCTGCTCGCGGTCCTCGCTCAAGCACGTGATCGGGCAGCTCACCGAGATGGGCTACACCGGCAAGGCTGCGGTCGAGATCGAGGCGACGGTTTTCGAGGAGTCGATCGACCAGGCCCGTGCCCAGGGATTCAAGGGCCTCCATCCCCTCGGCGGCACCCACGGGGGCATCTACCTCCTGAGCCGTTCCAGGGATTTCACCACGCTGCTGGACGCGATGGCCGCGCGGATGGACGAGGCCGGCATTCCGTGGGAGGGCTGGGCCGACGAATCGGCGCACGGCCAGATCGAGATCAATCTGCCCCCGACCGACATCCTCACCGCCGCGGACCTGTACGTGCGGACGAAGCAGCTCATGCGTGAGGTCGCCTACGAACACGGGCGTACGGTCACGTTCATGGCCCGCTGGTCGCCGGATCAGTTCGGTCAGGGCGCCCACGTCAATCTGTCCCTCCAACGTGACGGTGTGAACGCCTTCTTCGACCCGGCGTCGCCCGGGCGGCCGTCCGAGACGATGCGGCATTTCATCGGCGGCGTCCTTCGGACACTGCCGGCGGCGAGTTCCTTCCAGTACCCGACGGTCAACTCCTACCGACGGATCGTCGAGTTCGACGGACCGCCGACGACTGCGACCTGGGGTGTGGACAACAAGTCCACTGCGGTGCGAGCGGTCTGCGCCTCTTCGAAACTGACGCGCGTCGAGTACCGGGTACCGTCCGCCGACGTCAACATCTATCTGTCGATGGCCGCGTTCCTCGCCGGCGGCGTCGTCGGGCTGCGCGAGCGCGTCGACCCCGGCCCTGAATGCTCCGTCATGGCCTGGGCGCTGCCTCCCGGCGCCCCACGGCTGCCGACCACCTTGTCGCAGGCCATCGCGGAACTGGCCGCGGACTCCGAGCTCAGCCAGGCCCTCGGGCCCGAGTTGGTGGACTACTGGATCGGCACCCGCCGCTGGGAGTGGCTCCAGTTCCACACCACCGGGGGAGACCCAGAGGCCCGGGTCTCGGACTGGGAACTCGAGCGCTACTTCGAACACGTCTGATGCGGCAAGGAGGAACCCGATGAGGGCCGCAGTACTCAACACCGCCCCCGGACAGGTCGAGTTCGAAGAAGTCCACATGGACGCGCACGGTCCTCGGGAAGTCCTGATCCGCACAGCGGCGGTCGGCCTGTGCCAGAGCGACCTGCACTACATCGATGCGCACTGGAGGACAGCCCTGCCCGAAGTCCTCGGACACGAGGCGTCCGGCATCGTCGAGGCGGTGGGCGCAGAGGTCACCGCCACGGCCCCGGGTGACCACGTGGTCACCTGCATGACTGCCTTCTGCGGGCGGTGCCGATACTGCATCGACGGACGGCTCACGCTGTGCGTCAACCACTCAAGTCTTCGCGCACGTCCGCGCCCGGCACTGCTGAACCGGCACGGCGCCGCGGTGGGAAGGATGGGCGGGATCGGCGCCTTCGCCGAGAAGATGCTGGTGCACGAGAACAGCGTCGTGCCCATCGACCGAGGCATTCCCCTGGACCGTGCCAGCCTGCTGGGTTGTGCAGTGATCACGGGGATCGGGGCCGTCTGGCGCACCGCTCGCGTCCAGCCCGGGGCGACCGTGGCCGTGATCGGCTGTGGAGGAGTGGGGCTGGCCGTCGTCCAGGGCGCCCGCCTGGCCGGCGCCACCAGGATCATCGCGGTCGATGTCGACGAGCACAGTCTGGCGCAGGCGCACCGGCTCGGCGCGACCGCGACCGTGAACGCGAAGGCCGAGGACGTCGTGGACGCCGTACGGCGCCTGTCCTCGGGCGGTGTCGACTACGCGTTCGAGGCCATCGGCCGACGCGACACTGTCGAGCAGGCATTCGCGGTGCTGGCGCCGGGCGGAGTCGCGACGGTGCTGGGAATGGTGCCCGACGACCAGCCGCTGCGCATCGCCGCGTCGGAGCTGTTCTTCCACGAGAAAAGGCTGCAGGGCTCGCTCCTGGGATCCAACCAGTTCCCCACCGACATCCCCCGCCTCGCCGAGCTGTACGTGCAGGGGCGTCTCGAACTCGACGGCATGATTTCGCGGCGGGTCGGCTTCGACGACCTCGAGTCGGGCCTGGCGTCCCTTCGCGCGGGAGGGGTGAACCGTGTCGTCGTGGAATTCACCTGAGCGGGCGCGCCGGCCACTGATCGGGATCACCGGCCGGCGCGTGAGCGCCGAAGGACGGCTCGATATCGAACCCAGGTACCGGTCACGCGAGTTCGACATGCACTATTCGGACTTCGCAATGCGGCTGGCCGAGCGGGGTGCCGTCCCGGTGCAGCTGCCCTATGAGGCGATCGGGCCGGACCTCGTCGACCGGCTCGACGGTCTCGTCGTCTCCGGTGGCCAGGACGTCCACCCCGTCACCCTGGACATCGACGGGCCGCCCACCGATCCGGGCAGCGACCCCCGCCGAGATCGCCACGAGATCGAGTTGATCACTTGCGCGATCGAACGGGGCACGCCGCTGCTCGGTGTCTGCCGAGGACTGCAGATCCTCAACGTCGCGCTCGGGGGCACCTTGGTTCCCGACCTCCTCGCCGGCGAGATCGACCACCGATCGCCCGGAAGGGAGGTTGCCGACGAAACCCACGATGTCCGCTTTCTCACCGGATCGGTCATGTCCGGGATCTACGGGGAACGCACCCGGGTGAACTCGCTGCATCATCAAGCCGTCGACCGGCTCGGCTCGGGACTGACCGTCACGGGGCGGGCGCCCGACGGTGTCGTGGAAGCCGTCGAGCTGGGCGGCGCACCGGTGGTCGGCGTGCAGTGGCATCCGGAATGGCGGACACACGATCCGATCTTCTCCTGGCTCGTCCGCGCGGCATCGACACCCAAGGAGGAGCACGATGGAACTGCGTGAATACGCCCGCATGGACGCCACCGGGCTGAAAGACCTGCTCGAGCGGCGCGAAGTCACCCGCGGTGAGCTGTTCGACCTCGCGCGCGCCGCGATCGCACAGGTCGATCCGGTACTCGGAGCCGTCGTCGGGGACGTGTTCGACGAGCCTCCGGCCTACGCGGCGTCAGGACCGTTCAGCGGTGTCCCCTTCGCCCTCAAGGACCTGCTGTGCACGGCAGCGGGGGTGAGAAGCGAAAACGGCAGCGCCTTGACGGCCGGACACGTCGCACCACACGACTCGGACCTGATGGCGCGCTGGCGAGCGGCCGGGCTCGCCGTGGTCTGCCGTACGAGCACACCGGAATTCGGCTTCAGCGCAACGACCGAACCGGTGGCGAACGGCCCGACCCGCAACCCCTGGGATCCGAGCAGGGTGGCAGGGGGATCGAGCGGTGGTTCGGCGGCCCTCGTCGCCGCGGGGGCACTGCCCTGGGCCCACGCGAACGACGCGGGGGGTTCGATCCGTGTACCGGCTGCCCTCTGCGGCGTTTTCGGGCTCAAACCCACGCGCGGCCTCGTCCCTCCCGGCCCCGACTCGGACGAACCATTGTTCGGCCTCACGGCCGAGTTCGCCGTCACCCGCAGCGTCAGGGACGCTGCGGCATTGCTGGACCTGGTGCACGGAAGCGCGCCCGGCGACCGCTACCACGTCCGGGGCCGGGCCCCGGGCGAGTTCGTCGCCGCGCTCGGGCTTCGCCCTCGCGGCCTGCGCGTGGCCGTGTCCACGGACTCGCCGGGCGGTCGTGCAGATCCGGCCGTCGCATCCGAAGTCGTCCGGATCGCCGAGCTGCTGGAGGAGTTCGGTGACCACGTGGAATGGGCGTCGCCGGAAATCGATGACGAACACGTCCGCGATCTCAACATGACGTTCTGGTCCGTCTCGATCGCCGACACCGTCCGAGCGCTGACCGGCGGACGCGACGTGGAGCACGCGCTGGCGCTCGTGGAGACCACGACCGCGGCGATGGTGCGCCACGGCCTGTCGCTGCGCTGGGAGGACGTCTCCCGGGCACGGGCCTATCAGAACCGACTCACCCGTTCCATGGCCGACTTCCTCGACCGGTTCGACCTGGTCCTGACCCCGGTGACGCCTTCCACGGCCTGGCCGGTCGGCGAACTCGACTCGAACCGGCCCGGGATCGACGCCCGGGGCTGGGTGGACACGCTGTCGCGGTACTCGCCGTTCACCGCCCTCTACAACGCGACCGGCCAGCCGGCGGTCTCGGTGCCCACGGGAATGACCGGGGGACTGCCCGTCGGAGTCCAGCTGGCGGCGGCACCGGGACAGGAAGACCTGCTGCTGGCCGTAGCCGCGCAGCTCGAAGAGGCGGACCCCTGGCGGGAACGCGTTCCGCCCGTCCACGCGGGCGGCCCCCCGCCCCCGTGGACGGGCCGGCGCTCCGCCGAGACCTGAGAGACAGAGGGAAGATGAACACCCGAGATGAGTGGACGCGGTTCGCGTCCACGCTCACCCCGCCGTCCGCGATGTGGCTGGACGGGGCCTGGTCCGAAAGCGCCGAAGGCGCCGGGCAGGACGTCGTGTCACCTCACACGGGGAAGGCCGTCGCGAGTGTTTCGATGGCCACACCCGCGGTGGTCGACCGGGCCGTCGCCGGAGCGCGTGCGGCGTTCCGGAACGGGCGGTGGTCCCGAATCGACGCCCGGGACAGGGGAGCGGTACTGCGACGCTGGGCGGACCTGATCCGGAAGCACCGCGACGAGCTCGCCGTGCTGATCACGCTTGAGATGGGCAAGCCGGTGATTCAGGCGCGGGATGTCGAACTGCGTGCCACCGAGGCGACGTTCCGCTGGTACGGCGAGCTCGCCGACAAGTTGCTCGACGAAGCCCCGCGGGGCCTGGCCGACGCCGTCGCGCTGGTCACCCGCGAGCCCGTAGGAGTCGTCGCCGCCATAACTCCGTACAACTTCCCCCTGACCTTGAGCAGTTGGAAGATCGCGCCGGCCCTGCTCGCCGGGAACAGCATCGTGGTCAAGCCGGCCACCCAGTCGCCGCTGTCCCTCCTGCGGCTGGCCGAGCTGGGTTCCGTGGCCGGCCTTCCCGACGGTGTGCTCCAGGTCGTGACCGGGGCCGGTGGAAGCACCGGATCGGCCCTCGCACGGCACATGGACGTCGACTGCCTCACGTTCACCGGATCTCCGGAGGTCGGCAAGCGGCTGCTCACCTACTCAGGGGAGTCGAACGCGAAAGCGGTCCACCTCGAACTCGGCGGCAAGAGCCCGCAACTGGTGTTCGCCGACGCGCCGGACCTCGCCGAAGCCGCGAGGACCGTCGCCTGGGCGATTACCTTCAACGCCGGGCAGATGTGCACGGCGGGCTCCCGGCTCCTGGTTGAGGAGAGCATCGCCGAGCGGTTTGTCGCGGACGTGATCGTCGAGATCGAAGCCATCCCCGTCGGCGACCCGTTCGACCCCTCGACCCGGATCGGGCCGGTCGCGAGCGCACAGCACCGCGCCGACATCCTGGCACACGCCAGGTCCGCCGTGGCGCAGGGGGCGACGCTGGCCCTGGGCTCCCTGGAGACACGCGCCGATGACAGTTCGTACCTGGATCCGATCGTGTTCACGGACGTGCGGCCGGAGCACGACCTGTTCCGGCAGGAGGTGTTCGGACCGGTCCTCGCAGTCACGAGCTTCACCGATGCCGACGAGGCGATCGAGCTGGCGAACGACTCGTCGTTCGGACTCGGCGCCGGGCTGTGGACCTCGAACCTCTCCCGCGGGCACCGCCTCTCCCGGGATATCGACGTAGGACTGGTCTGGGTGAACTGCTACGAAGAAGGGGATCTCTCGGTGCCCTTCGGCGGTCGCAAGCTGTCCGGCCACAGCGTGGACAAGAGCATCCACGCACTCGACAAGTTCACGTCGATGAAGACGACGTGGATCCGTCTCTGACCGAAGGCACACCATGGCAACCAGTGATAATAGCGGCCATATCGCGATCATCGGGACGGGATTCTCCGGTCTGTGCATGGCGATCGCGTTGAAGAAGAAGGGAATCCACGACTTCACCCTGTTCGAGCGCGCGGACGATGTCGGTGGCACCTGGCGCGACAACACCTATCCCGGCGCGGCCTGCGACGTCCCCAGCGTTCTGTACTCCTTCTCCTTCGCGCAGAATCCGCACTGGACCCGCGTCTTCCCACCGTGGTCCGAGTTGCACACCTATCTCCGTTCGGTTGCCGAGCGGTTCGACATCATGCGGCACATCCGGTTCGGGACCGAGGTCTCCGAGATCCGCTTCGACGAACGGACCCTCAGATGGGATCTGCAACTCAGCTCCGGTGAGTCCCTCGACGTCTCCGTGGTCGTCAACGGCTCGGGCGGGCTCAGCCGTCCCTTCATTCCCCAACTGCCCGGCCTGGAGACCTTCGAGGGCACGGCCTTCCATTCCGCGCAGTGGCAGCACGACCACGACCTCGCCGGCAGGCGCGTCGCAGTGATCGGCTCCGGCGCCAGCGCCATCCAGTTCGTCCCTGAGATTGCTCCCCGCACGGCCGCGCTGTACGTCTTCCAGCGGACACCTCACTGGATCATGCCGCGAGGCGACGCCCCGCTGCCGGCCTCGACGCGGGCGATGTTCTCCAGAAGTCCCATGCGGCAACGACGCCAGCGGTGGAAGACCTACTGGGAGTTCGAATCCCTCGCCTGGGCCTTTCTCGGCAACCGCCGACTGATCGAGCGGTACCGCACGTTCGCACTCAAGTACCTGAACGAGCAGGTACCTGACTCGGAGCTGCGGGCGAAGGTCACCCCCGACTACGACCCCGGCTGCAAGCGGCGGCTCGTGTCCGACGAGTGGTACCCGACACTCCAGCGCGACAACGTGCGCCTCGTGACAGAGGCCATCTCGGAGATCCGTCCACGCTCGGTGGTGACCTCCGACGGCGCCGAGCACGAGGTCGACACCATCGTCTTCGCGACCGGATTCACAGCGACCAGCTTCCTCGCCCCGATGAAGGTGTTCGGCCGCGGAGGCGTCGAGCTGCTGGACGCCTGGAGAAACGGCGCCGCAACCAAGCTGGGTATCGCCACATCGGGCTTCCCGAACTTCTACTTCCTCAACGGGCCGAACACGGGACTCGGGCACAACTCCCTCGTCTTCATGATCGAGGCGCAGGCCAGGTACATCGCCTCGGCGATAAGCCGCATGCGGAAGATCGGCGTCGGCGCCGTCGACCTCGACCGCAAGGCGCAGATCCGCAGCTACGCGTCCACGCAGCAGCGCATGCGGCGAACGGTGTGGGCGTCCGGCGGCTGCACCAGCTGGTACCAGTCCGCCGACGGCCGCATCGACACGCTCTGGCCGGCGACCACCGTCGAGTACTGGCTGCGCACGAGGTTCTTTCGGATGTCGGACTACGGCCGACTGACCACACGGGAAGGTTGATCGACTTGGACGTATCACTTCTGGGCACGGGGCTCATGGGATCCGCGCTCGCACACGCGTTGATCCAGAACGGCGCCCGGGTGACGGTGTGGAACCGCACCTCTGCCAAATGTGCATCGCTAGCGGACGCCGGTGCGGCCATGGCCGAATCCGCGCGGTCCGCGGTGGACGCGAGCCCGGTCACCATCGTCAGCCTCCTGGACTACGACGTCGCCAGATCGGTTCTCGAGGAATGCGGCCCGTTGACGGGGAAGATCATCGTCAACACGGCCACCGGATCTCCCGACGAGGCGACCTCGCTCGCCGGGTGGATCGAGAGCGAGGGCGCGCGGTATCTCGACGGCGCCATCGCTGCCTACCCGGGAGACATCGGAACCGAGGCTTCCGGTATCAACTACTCCGGGTCCGAACAGGCTTGGGAAGCGCTTCGCGGCCTGCTTCTCCCCATCGCCGCGCAGTCCCGGTTCGTCGGTACCCGCCCGGGCGCCGCGAACGTGATCGACGCCGCGATGGCGGGCGCGTTCTTCAACGTCGCGCTCGGCGCCTTCCACGAGGCGGCCTCCTACGCGAGGGCCGAGGGCGTCGCGGTCTCCGAGATGCGCCACAGCCTGCACCTGTGGACCGGAAAGCTGCTTGAACTGTTGCACGAGGCCGTCGACACGTTCGAGACCGGCGACCACACGACCGACCAGGCGACGCTCGACGTCTACGCCGCCGCAGCGAAGTCGTGGCACCAGGCGATGCTGCGCGCGGGACAGCGCGCGTCCCTGATGGCGGCGAACCTCGACAACCTGGAACGCGCCTGCGGGGCCGGATACGGCGGCATGGGCATCTCCGCCCAGATCGAAATCCTCTCCCTCCCCTCCGACACCACCCACCACTGAAAGGCCACCTCATGACCACCGCGACGAGCCTGACCACGCTGCCCGGCGCCACCACCACCGTCGACGATGCCGTCGACGTCATCCGCCGCGACGGCGGCGTCATCATCGACGGCTTCCTCAAGCCGTCCGTTCTCGCCGAGCTCCGTCGGCAACTGGAGCCGGTCCTCGACCAGACCCGGTGCGGCGACGACGCGTACTTCGCCGGGACGAAGACCCGACGTGTCGGCGGGCTGTTCGGCCGACTGGACCTGATGCCGGAGATCGCCCTCCATCCCCTGTACTATGGAGCCGCCAAGAAGATCCTCCAGAAGCCCGTGCCGATCTGGGCCGGTGACGACCGTGTCGAGATCCTCCCGGACATCCAGGTCGGCGTCACCCAGGCCATCCAGATCCAGCCCGGGCAGGGTGACCAGCGGCTGCACCGCGACGACTCGAGCTTCCTCTGGCGGCACCCGGACTACGGCCGTGAGGGGCGGGTCCAGATCATGGTCGCCGTCAGCGATTTCACCGCGGAGAACGGAGGAACCCTGGTCATCCCCGGCAGCCACCTGTGGGACGACGAGCGCCCACCCAGGCGCGAGGAGGCCGTCTCCACGTGCATGAGCGCGGGGTCGGCGCTGCTCTGGATCGGGTCGACCTACCACGGCGGCGGTGACAACTCGTCCGATGCTCCCCGGACCGGTCTGACCATGGCGTTCGACCTCGCCTGTCTGCGCCAGGAGGAGAACCAGTTCCTGTCGATACCGCGCGACAAGCTGCTCGGCCTGTCCGAGGAGATCCAGCGGCTGCTGGGGTGGGGGTCCGGAGAGAACCTGATGGGCTACGTCGAACGCGACGGCCAGATGGTCGACGCCCACGTCCTGCTCGAAAATGACGCAGTCGACCTGCCCACCGTGCGCTGACCGAGGGCCGAACCCGGGAGCGCCCCCACGTTTCCCTGCGGGGGAGTCCTCCCTTGAACCGCCCCCGTGGCGGATGCGGGACGCGGGAGGACTCCCACCGCTGAGTCAGTCGCAGCTGGCGCGGCCCGATTCGGCGGGTGATGGAGCGCCACGCGATGAATGTGCAGGGCCGACCAGTCTTTCGCAGCCTCGTGTGGATCACCGAAGTACCGGGACGAACCGCGGCACAGCACTCGGCGTCCCCCGAAGTGATCAACTATTTGGGAGAGTGCAACGTGCGGATCTACATCAGTGCCGACATGGAGGGCATCACCGGACTCGTCGACGCCGACGACGTCCAGCCCAGCGGCAGGGACTACGAACACGGGCGAATGATGATGACCGAGGACGTCAACGCGGCGGTCCGTGGCGCCCTCACCGCCGGCGCCACCACGGTCACCGTCAACGACGCGCACGGGCCCATGCGCAATCTGCTCCCCGAGCTACTGCACCCAGCCGCCCGCCTGGTCCGCGGCAAGCCCAAGAACATGATCATGCTCGAAGGGCTCGATGCCACCTACGACGCGGTGCTTTGCGTCGGCTTCCACTCCCGCGCCGGCACCCTGGGCGTCATGAGTCATAGCTTCATGGGCCACGAGATCGAGGACATGTGGCTCGAAGACCGGCCAGTCGGCGAAATCGGACTCGCTCACGCCACCGCCGCGGCGCTCGGAGTCCCGGTCGTGATGCTGTCCGGTGACGACACTGCCTGTGCAGAGATGACCGACTGGGATCCCACTGTCACCTGCGTCGCCGTCAAACACGCAGGCGACCGATTCGCTGCTGAGCTACCCCCACTCGCCGAAGCGCGCCAAGCCATCGAGACAGCGGTCGCCAGCAGCCTCACCACCCGGCATGCCGCAGCCCTCACGGCTCACTGCGGCACGTCCACTCTCACCGTCCGCTGGCAGTCGGCGTCGGTCGCCTCCACGCTGCTCGGCATACCAGGTGTCACCTCAGCCGACAGTCGCACGGTCCAGGCCAGCGGCCCCCTGCCCGACCTCTACCGGCTGTTCGGCGTTTGGACGCGTGTAGCCACCGCTCTCACCAACCAGGCGCCCTATTGTTGAACTCTCTAACGAACGGCCGCTGACCCACTCACCACAGGACCGCGCCTGCGATGCAGGCGCGGTCCGTGTCGGCGCAGGCCGCGACGGCCTGCCCGCTTTCAACCACGTCGCTGGATGCTCAAACGCCGCCTGACTTTCCTTCCTGAACGTGACCACGGGCCCGGACCAGCTCGCCCTTCTGCCTCAACCAAGGAGGCCGAGCCGCTAGTTCGGAGAGGGGTTCCTTTGCCACCTGTGCAACAAGTGCGAAGGGCCGAACCAGCCCACTGACGGCTCCTCGCGAATTAGCGTCACCGGCCGCCCGCTGCTCTGCGTGGTCTCTCTGTCTCGTACGCCCATTGGCGGCCATGACCTGCATGTGTTCCGCCCGCGGGAGCATGCCCCGCATCGGCCGGCCTCATCCCGACGCGCGTCTTTGGAGGTCCGCATAAGCACGATGAGCCAGGGCCGGCAGCCGACACCGAGCGCCGACGGCAACGAGTGATCAAGGCCCTCAAGACAGCGGCCGGGAACGGCTCGTCCGTCAGCGTCTCCGGCATCGCCCGGCAGGCGGCACTGGACCGCACCTTCCTCGATGAAGCTCGTCGGCGAGCTGACCCGCCAGGGGCACAAAGTCAGTGCCGACACGGTCGGTGACCTGCTGCGGGAGGAAAGGGTCAGCATGGAGGCCAACTCCAATGAGGGCACGCAGCCCCCGGACCGGGACGCCCAGTTCCGCTACATCAACGAGCAGGCCATGGGCCATATTTGTCGGCCCTGAGGGATGTCGTTGGAAGTGAGAGTTGACAAGCCGTCAGCTGGCTACCGTTATTTTGATATGTATCAAAGTTTTGAGGCTTCGGTTCGCTGAAAATGAGAGGGGGCTGACCGGCATCTTCGGGTTGCCCGTTGGTTGCTCGGGATGAGTTGCTGGAGTAACAGGCTCAGTCGCCCGTGGCGCCCCACCACCTATCACTCGATCGGCGACCACTCTGAGCTTGACTCCGTCGGGATCTTGGTGTCTCCCGGTACGGCAGCGACAACGACCAAGGCCTCTTCCCTGGCCATGAGCCTCTTCTCTTTAGATATGAGCGCATACAGGCGGAAGTGCCGCGGGCTTGGCGGGGCGGAACCGCTCTCCGCTCCGGCGCGTGAGATGTCCGAGGAGGACGAGAAGCTGCAGCGAGCAGTTGCCGTCGATGACCCCCACCGTCTGGGCCGCGGCGGCTGCGTCGGGAGGTACTACGACCGCACCGGACGAATCACCGCCACCTGGACCGAGCCTACCTGGCGGTTCCGCCGCCGCCCCGAACCTTCGACCCGCGGCAGTGCGTACTGACCGTGGCGTGCGACGCCGCGCCCGGTTTCAGCAGGGGGTCGTCACACGGTTCTGCTCATCACGTGCTTGTCCCTCCCCTCGTAGCGTGGAGTCCGTGATTGCAGGGGAAGTTGAGGTTCATGGGAACCGACAAGCGGACGTACGACGCCGAGTTCCGTGAGGGTGCTGTACGCATCGTGATCGAGACGGGGAAGCCGATCCCGCAGGTCGCTGAGGAGCTCGGTGTCCATCCGGGCACGCTGCACAGCTGGGTCTCGCGGTGGCGCCGCAACGGGTCGGCATCGTCCGACCGGCCCGCGGCCGCGGAGAGTGGCGGGCGGGTGCGGGAGAGCGAGCGCGCGGAACTGGAGTGGCTGCGGCGGGAGATGGGCGAGAAGAACAAGCGCATCCGGGAGCTGGAGATGGAGCGTGATGTCTTCAAGCGATGCATGGCCCTCTGGGTGAAATGACCGAGTCCGATCCCGCGGCACTGGCCGCGTTCATCGGTAACCAGAGGGCCGAGCACCACGTCCCGCACCGTCTGGCCTGCCGGGTTCTTGGGGTGTCGGAGTCCTGGTTCTACAAGTGGCGCGGCAAGCCCATGACAACCCGCGAGGTCCGGCGCGGGAAGCTGGCCGAGGCCATCAAGCAGATCTTCGAGGGCTCGGGCGGCACCTATGGCTCACCGAAGGTCTGGATCAGGCTCCTGCGGGAAGGATGGCGCGTCTCGGTGAACACCGTCGCCAAGATCATGGCCGAGCTCGGCCTGGCCGGACGCAAGATCCGTCGGCGCCGCGGGCTGACCAGGCCCGGCAAACGGGCCGCGGCTCCGGACTTCGTGCGCCGGGACTTCACCGCGGACGCACCCGACCAGGTGTGGGCCGGCGATATGACGGAGATCGTCACCGGTGAGGGCAAGCTGTATCTGGCCACCGTGATCGATCTGTTCTCGCGGCGCCTGCTCGGCTATGCGATGGGCGAACGACACGACGCCGAGCTCGTCGTCGCGTCCATGAACATGGCTGCCGCCACCCGCGGTGGCGACGTGAAGGGCGTGATCTTCCACTCGGATCGCGGCAGCGAATATGTGTCCCGGCGGTTCAAGCGCGCCTGCCGGCGCCTGGGCGTGACGCAGTCCATGGGCCGGGTCGGGTCATGTTTCGACAACGCCGTCAGCGAGGCGTTCAACAGCGTGCTCAAGGTTGAGTACGTCTACCGGCACACCTTCGCTACCCGGGCCGAGGCCCGGCTGAGGATCGCCACCTGGATCACCGGCTTCTACAACACCCACCGACTACACAGCGTGTGCGGATACCACAGCCCGATCGACTACGAACACGACCACCGAGCCAACTCCGCCTTGGGGCTGGCCGCATAGAAGATCTCCACAGAACGAGGGGATTGACACCCCGGGCACCGCGCATGAACGCGCATTGCGAACGCGTGATCGGCACCATCCGCCGCGAGGCCCTCGACCACGTCCTGATCCTGGGCGAGAGCCACGCCAGGAAGGTCCTGACCGACTACCAGGACCACTACAACGGACACCGGCCGCACCGATCCCGGCAACAGCTACCGTCCAGCGCGACCGAGCAGCCCGCAATCGTGCACGCCCTCGACGACCGAAGCCTGCTCCGCACCAGGGTCCTCGGCGGCATCATCAACGAGTATCGATACGCCGCGTGACCTGCAACGACGACTTTTCGAGCCCCACAGGGATAGCCACCGCGGCCGGAGTTGCCCCGTAGATCGACACTGGCAGCACCCTTCTCGGCCGCAGCGGTGGCGTCAACATCCAACTCGGCGACTGCAACGAGCATTGATTGGCCCTGCAGGAGTCGTGCCGCTCCTGCGCCGCTGTCGGATCAGCGGCTGAGTAATCGGGCCAACGTTCCACAATCATCCGTCAATCGCAGGACCGCCGGTGGTCCAGGTGCGGGATCAGGGCTTTCCACAGGTCCTTGTCGACGTTGAGAGGGTGGGTGGTGCACAGCCGCTCGTAGATCCGGTCGGTGTCGAGGTCGATCAGATAGGTGAGTCCCGACGCGACTCGTCCTTCCCGAAAATTGTCCGGGACCACGGCTGCGAACGGGTTGTTCCCAGGCAGCAGCCTCACGTCCTGCATGTCTGCCAGGGTGGCGATGGCGCGGGTGTGCCAAGGGCCGCCTGCCCGGGAATCCCAGACGCGGTAGGGGGAACTGGTGAGGACCCGCTTCCTGTCGGGCGACATTGTGATGTCCTCAAGGCGGGTGTCGAAGCGCATCACCCCGGTCTTACGGCCCTGGTAGGGGTTTCTCACGTCCCAGAACTGCACGGTTCCGTCGGTGAGGATGGTCGCCAGGACGTCTTTTCCAACCGGTAGGTAGCCGCCGGATGCGGCGGGCAGCAGGTCGGCTTTCCGGGGCTTGCGGATGTCGCGCATGTCCCATAGTTGGGTCCGCTCGGCAAGCACGTCGTGCATCAGCAGACGCGACGAGGGTACGTAGACCGCTTGTCCTGTGGCAGCGTCCGGGAGGAGACGGATCTTGAACGGTCGGGCGGGGTCGGTGAGGTCCCAGATACGCAGACCAGTCGGTTTGTCGTGCCCCGGCTTGCCCTGGTCGACGATGGCGAATCCCCGGTTGCCCATGAAGAACATGCTCTGCCGTTCCGGGGTCTGCCCGGCGGCTATCGTTCCGCCGCGCACCGGTCGGAGGGGATCCCGTATGTCCCACACACGCACCGTTGCAGTGAACAGGTCCCCGAGGACCAAGAGGCCACCGTCCGCGGAGACTGCCGTCCGTACGTCCTCCGCTTCGAGATGGAATTCCTCACCCGGCACCGGAGGCTTATTCTCGTCGCCGGTGAAGTCCCACAATCGGAACGTGTGGTTGTTCGTGCCTTCGCGGTGGGCCAGTAGCACGGAGCGTTCGGCCCCTGGGAGGAAATACCGGGCCTCCCACCCCTTGGGCAGGGTGAATCGCACGCGCGGATCCCTTCCCTTGGCCGTGTTCGCGGGGCGGAGGTCCCAGACCTGGAAGGTCTTTGCCGGCGTGGCGACCACCATGAGTGTTCCGTCGCCGTTGATTGGGCTGGCGCCCGGGTCTGGTGTGGTCATGGTCCCGCGGATCCGGGGCGCGGGGGTGCGCTGCGGCCAGACGCGTACGTTGCCCGCCATGTCACCCACCGCGAGCTGGTCTCCGTCGGGGCTGTAGGCCACCGACTGGGCCGGCTCGCCCGAGGGGGCCGTCCCCCGTTCGGCGTAGCTGCTGAAAAGCTCGAAATCGGTCGCGACCGTCGCACGGACCAAGGCGCCTTGCTGGGCCGAATTGCTCGCGGCGGCCAGGCGCTCCCCGTCGGGACGGAAGCTCAGCGAAGGCAGGTCGGAAGAGTAACCCCAGATGTTGTCCCGTGCGTCCTCGTACTCGGCGCGTACGAGCCGATGGCCACTCTCCACCCTCCACCAAGCCATCACACCCTTCGCGCCGGTCGCGACCAGCAGATTCCGCGTCGGGTGAGCGGCCACCGCCATCACGGACGGGGCCTCGGCGGTGTCCAGCAGCCGGGCATCCGCAGGATCCCGTGCGTCCCACAATCTCACCTCCGCGGGCCGCTCGGCCTTGCCCGTCCCGCTGATGCCGTTGCCCGTGACCATCAGGCCGTCGCGGCGAAACGCCAGTGACATCAGTGCTTCGGCAGCTACCGACCGGTCCGTCCTGAGTGCAGGAGCCGTCGGATTCGACACATCCCACAATCGAAGCCGCCCCTGGTCACCCCCCGCCGCCAGCGTGCGGCCGTCCGGCGCGAACCCGAGGGCGTACGTCATGCCTTTCGGGATCTCCCGTTCGGACAGCCGCTCGGGCCGCTCGGGTTCGCTGACGTCCCAGAGGGTGAGGTCCGTGGCCGTCTGTGCCGCCAGCAGACGGAAGCGCGGGTGGAAGGCGATGGCGGCGCTGCCATGTAGCTTCAGGGCCCCCGCCTTGACCGGTATGTTCCGGTGCGAAAGGTCCCAGAGCTGTATCTGCCCGCCGGCCTGGCTGGTTGCCAGCACATCCCCGTCCTGGCTGAACGCGAGGTTGAGCACTGCCGCGCGATGTCCGCCGGGGACATCGACCGGTGCTTCTGTCAGATAGGCGGCGTAGAGGCTCGACCGGGTGTCGGGGGTATCTGCTGTGCGGTACGCCGCGAGGCTGAGCCGTAGCGCGGTCTGCGGATCGCGTGCGCGCATGGCGTCCGCCTGGGCCGCGATCTCGTTGGCGATCAGGATCGTCTCGCGGCCCTCCGCATCCTGCTGAGCGCCGCGGGCCAGTACGGCGAGGGTGGTCGCGAGCAGGGCCAGTACGGTGACGACGGAGACGACGATCCGGCGCAGCTTCGTCCTGCGGTGTTCGGCGCGGTGGCTCGCGTCGAGGAAGTCGTGCTCGACGCGTCGCATGTGGAGCGCACCGACGTTACCGGCGAGTTGCGCGCGCACGGACGCCAATTGGTCGCCCCCGTACAGGCCGCTCTCCGGGCGTCCCGCCTCGTGCCAGCCGTCGGCGGCGTCACCGAGTCTCCGGCGGACGAGTAGTCCGGCCCGGTTCTCAACGATCCAGTCCTGAAGCCGTGGCCAGGCATGAAGCAGGGAGTCGTGGCAGAGTTGCGCTTCGTCCTGGTCCACGACGACGAGCCGTGCCGCGGTCAGCAGTCCGAGCAGATCGGCGTCCTGGTCGAGCTCGGCCACGGGGACGCGGCGGCGCACGGCACGGCCTCTGTCGTCGACCACCAAAATCATGCGCAGCAGTAGTTCCCGCAGTCGGCTCCGGTCGTCGGTGTCGAGCCCGTCATGGACCTCGTCGGCTGTCCGGGCCACGGCTGTGCGGATCCCGCCGGCGGTCTGAAAGGCGGTGAAGGTCAGCGTGGTGCCGCGGCGCCCGGCCCAGGTCTGGCGCAGGGCGTGGGCGAGGAACGGCAGCGGGACGGCATCCCCTTCGACGGCGCGCTCCTGCCGCAGTTCGCGCAGGATGTGGTCCGACAGGCCGTCCTCCAGACGCAGCCCGGCTTGTTCTGCGGGGCGTTCGATGGCCGCTCGCAGTTCAGTGTCGGACATGGCGGAGACGGTGAACTGTCCGCACCTGACGATCGCGTCGAGCCGTGTGTCGTTCAGGACCTGGTCGTAGAAGTCGGCGCGAAGGCCGAGCACGATGCGGGGACCGTCGGTTCCCGCTGCGGCGAGTGCGCGGACGAAGAGCTCCCGCTCCTCCGGGTCCTGGCACTCGGTGAAGATCTCCTCAAGCTGGTCGATCACCAGGACGTCCGGCCCGAGGGGGCTGAACCGTCCGGTGGCCAGGTCCTTCTCCACCTCGGCAAACGGCCGCCCGATTGCCGTCGCCCAGCTTTCCACGAGCGAACGGAACGGCCGCGCGCCGGGTCCCAGCAGCAGGAGGACCCGCTCGGTCTCCAGACCGGCTATGAGTCCGGCTCGGAGCAGAGAGGACTTTCCGGCTCCCGACGCACCCACCAGGACGACCGGGCTCGGGTGGGGGCTGGCGGTCACCCTGCGTACCAGGCTGCGCGTCAGCTCCTCCCGTCCGAAGAAGAGATGGTGCTGCTCCGGCAGGAATGGGCGCATTCCTGGGTAAGGGCACGGGCCGCCGCCCTGCTCTGTCTCCGGCGCAGCGGTGGCGTCGTGGACGCGCCTGCCGGGATTGCGGGCGAGGACGAGATCGGAGGCCCGTCCGACACCGTCGGAGTGCGGGCGTGCGGCGCTGCCCTGGAAGCGGTGGTCGAGGATGCGGTAGACATCGAGGAGGGTGAACCAGTTTGGACCGCCCGGATCGCCCTCCGTCAGCAGTCGGAGCAACTCCCCACTGAAGAGCGTGTGTTCCGCATTCGGTGGCGCAAACGAAGCGGCGTAGTGCGTGGCCGAGGCCAGCAGAAAGCTGCCTTCCGGACGGGCTGAGGCCAAGACCTCGCGATACGACTCCCGCGGCGCGACCTGTGCGAGACCGGAGAAGCAGCAGTCGAGGACGACGACGGTACTCGCCGCGGCGTCGGCGAGTCGCTTGCTCACCTGGTCGAAGGGGACGGCGTGCACAGTGTCGACGGCCGAGGAGGTATCCGACGTGGCAAGGTACAACTGCTGTCCAGGTCCGACCAGACCGTGGCCTACGAAGCAGAAGAGGACGACGCCGCCCTCCGAGGCGTCGATGGCGGCCTGGACGGCCGCGAGCACCTCGGTCGGCCCCCGCGGGTCGATGATCGCGGTGACCCGACCGTTGAGACCGCATTTCTCTTCCAGTGCTGCGGCGACCGCCCGCGCCGAGCGCGCTGCGCTCGGCAGGTCCGACAGCGCTCCTTGGCCACTACCGCCGTAACACCCTGTACCGACCACGATCGCGTGGCAGTTGACGCCGCTCAGGTCCCCCCGTCCGACGGCCATGCCTAGGTGCGATTCGCCACAGGCGGCTGCTGGTCGTCAGGGCCATCCATCCGCGGAGCGGATGGCGGCTGCCGCCCCTCACGCCCGTCCGCTTCGTGCGCCTGCGGGACAGGGCCCGGCTGGCGGCCCTCAGGCCCGTCAGCCGTGGCCGGGTGCGGCTGCTGGAGCATCTCGGCCACCCGCTGCGCCACATCGGCGGTCCCCTGAGGCGTCAGCCCCGCCACCCCCTCGGACGTGACCGTGACCTGTGTCCCATCCGGCCGGGTAATCGTGACGGTCTGGCTCCCGCGTCTGCTCTGCAGCCAGGCGACGACGGCCGCAGCCACGGCTGCGGTGAGCCCGCCGGGCGCCAGCAGAACGGGGACGAGCTCGGCCGCACCTCCGCTCATGCTGTCGGGGGCGGGCGCCCCGGGCGGTGCCTGGCCGACAGCGCTGCGAAGCGCTGGGTCGCGCCTCAGCCACCGGCGCAGATCCTCTGTCTCGGCGGGCCCAACGGCCTCCAAGGTGATTCTCAAATCCCCTCCGCGGTGGGGGGTGTTGCATGCAGATTCGGCAAGATTAGCGACACCCGGCGAGGCCCACCAGGTGTTCCCCGGCCGTTCGACGTCGTGATCGCGACACCCTGCGGTGGCCTGCTCGCACGCCCCCGTGACGGGTGTCGTTACTGACTTCGGCTCGTCAGGGTGACGTTGGGGTGTCGAGAGTCAGGCCGGTGCCGGCTATGAAGCCGTCGAGGGTGTCGGGCCGGTACTGCAGGCGCTTGAAGTCCTCTTCCGGCTTCGCCTGATGCACCCCGAGATCACGATCGTGTGGGCCGACTCCGCCTACGCCGGAAAGCTCGTCGACTGGGCGAAACAGCGCCTCAAGCTCACGATCAAGCCGGTCAGCCGTCCCAAGGACGCCTCTGGCTTCGTCGTGCTGCCCCGCAGGTGGGTCGTCGAGAGGTCGTTCGCGTGGATGACGCACGCCCGCCGCCACGCGAGGGACTATGAGCGGCTCATCCAACACTCCGAGACGCTGATCACCTGGGCCGCCATCACCCTCATGACCAGGCGTCTCGCCCGGAAAGGCGCGACCCCCAGCTGGCCGAGGAAACCGACCGCTGTCGACGGCTGACCGGCGAAGGTCAGCTGGACGAAAGAAGCCTCTGCCCATCCACTTGGGCAGGGCAATGTCAAGCCTGGACATGCGCCAACAAGGCTGCGTGAGGCAACGCCAGTACACCGCCCGGACCGGAAAACTCCGCGGACAACGACTCAAAGTGGGTCAGGTCTTCCTGCACCGGCCGCCAAGAATGGAGTCGAGGAATCGGCGGATTGCAACCGCTGACTCCTTCGGCCTCCGTAGATGAGGCCAGTGGTCGGCGTTCAGTTCGACCAGGGTGGTGCCGGGGCGTCGAGATGCCATCTCGCGGGCCTGCGCGGTGGGCAGCACGGTGCTGGCCGTGCCGTGCAGGAGCAGCGCGGGGCAGCGGGAGCCCAGCCATTGGTGCCAGTGGTCGCCAAGCACGCGGGTGTCGGAGTCGATCACGTCCGTGGGGTGAGAGCCGAGCCGCCACCCGTCGTGGTGCGGTCGCAGTCCGTTTTCCAGCAAGGGTGTCAGGGAGCCGCAGGCGGCGAGGAGTTCCTCGCGTGTGGGGGCGGAGTACGGAAGGTCGAGCAGAACGGACAGCGGGGCGGGGTTCACAATTGGCAGGTGCGCAGGCCCGTCAATGTTGATCAGAGCACTTACAGCGTCAGGTCGGGCCGCGGCCAGGTAGTAAGCGTTGATGGCACCGAGGGAGTGCCCGAGGACGGGCAGGGGCTGATGATCAAGGCCCAGGCGGGTGAGCAGGAGGCTCAGATCGTCGAGGTATCCGTTCCGGTCGTACTGCTTCGCCCGGTCGGAGTCCCCGTGCCCTCGCTGGTCCAGTGCGACCACCCGCCACCTGTCGGGGCTCAGGTCGCGGGCGAGGTCCGCGAAGTCAGCTCCTTCGCCGAGGTGTCCGTGCAACCCGAGCAAGGGCCGTCCCTCTGCCGGCCCGAAGTCGAGATAGGAGAGGCACCGCCCGTCGGGAGTGGTGAGGTGTGCGCGTACGGGTTGACCCGGGGCTGGTTCGGTGGGCATGGCTTCACCGTAGACAACGCTCACATGAACGTGCCACAGCATCGTGAGTTCGGAAACAGCTTCTGACGAGCACGTGCCCGCCTCGCGGGACGACGGGCGAAGTCGCCGGAGCACCTGCGGGGACGCGGGCGGAACGACCACCCCGGAGACTGCGGGAACAGCGAGGGTGCGGGGGAGCGACCCACCGAGCACGGAGGTCCCGATGGTCGACCCGATCCTGACGTACATCTCGCCCGAGCGGCTGGAGCGCCTGGCGGAGCTCGCCGACGCGGCCCGGCTGCGCGGGCCGCCGACGCCGACGACGGGTAGGGCGTTCGCCCGCGCGCTGGAGCGGGTGGATGAGATCGGCGCGTTCCAGCGCGGGCGGCTGAAGCTGTCGCAGATCCCCCCGAACCGGATGGCGGCGCTGGCCCGGTACGCCCTGGGGTCGAAGGGGCGTTGCTGAAGCGGGCGGCGGAGCCGAAGCGCACGGCGACGCTTATCGCGCTGGTGCGGCACCTGGAGGCGAAGGCCATGAGGACCTGGTCCAGGTCCTCATGGCCTTCCGGCTGCTGAACACGGCGAAGCGGAAGACGGAGAACGAACGGCTGTGAGCGGCTGTCCACGATGCCCAGCTGGAGCAGCGCCGTAGCCGCGCGGCGCGCGGTTCCCGAGACGGTGGCGTGCAGCCGCTTGCCCACGACCGCCCCGGGCCTCCGGCACCTGCCGGGCCAGCACACTCACCCCGGGCAGCTGCACCCGGTTGCGGCGCAGCCACCCCACCGCGTTGTCGAACAGCGCCTTCGGACCTCGGCGTGCGTCCACGCACGCCCGTGCAGGAACGTACGGAACCGCCGCGACCACTCCAGGTCCTCGATACCGAGCTGCATGGCCAGGTGCTCGATCATCGGCATCGCCGGCCAGACCTTGATCGAGAAGATCGCGGCCGAACATCCGAGCATCCGCAAAACCTGGGTCGACGGCGGATACCGCCAGCACCTCGTCGAGCACGCCGCCCCCTCGGCATCGACATGCACATCGTCCGACGCGACCCCGCCACCAGGGGATTCACCGTCCTGCCCCGACGTTGGACCGTCGAGAGAACACTCGGTTGGCTCATGAACCACCGCCGTCTGGCCCGCGACTACGAAGCCAAACTCCACCGCTCCGAAGCCGTGATCTACCTCGCAATGATCAACCTCATGACCCGCAGAATCACCGCCGAGTCCACCCCGACTTGGCCTGGCCTATGAATCATACTCAACCCGGCAATCCGGGATGAAACAACAGGAGGAAACGCCCTCAGAGAGGGGTCTGCCGCTCTCAGGCCGCCGATCCCGGTGGTCCACGAGCCCGTTCCAGGGCCGCGTGTCCGGAATCCGGGTGGTCTTGCGCTGCCCGTGCGTCCAGTCCGAGGCCGAGCATCCAGTTCAGCGCGAGCCACGCGGTCTGCAGGAGGAACAGCACCGAGTGTCCCTCCCCTAACCCCTAGGGGCCGGGAGACCCGCGCGCTGGTCCGACAAAGCCGTAAGACAGGAAGGCCGCGCCGAGTGGGCCGACGGGCCGGACTGGTCTGCCACTGTCGCTCCCGAGGAGCTCGCCGCCGACAAGAACTTGGCCACCGATCGGGCGCTCGACCCGCGCCGGTCCACCCGCACCGCCACCCGCGACACGGCCGAATCGATGCAGGCGATCTGGGCCGATCGCACCGGAGCGCTGCTGTCTGCGGGTGGGTGCGGACGGTGGCGAGGTGTCAACTGATCGACACTGCATTGTTGTTGGCCTCCGTCCGCCGGTTTGTGTGGTTGCGAAGAACGGCAGCCCGGTCGGGTTGGTGCGCAACGAGGTCGGCGTCGTCACCCACCCCGGCGGGTGCCGGTACACGGCAACCGTGTTGAGCCGTTCCCGCCCGGACGCCGACGACACGGCAACCGTGTTGAGCCGTTCCCGCCCGGGCGCCGACGACACGGCGATGGGCCGCGCCGTCGGCGCTGCGCCCTCCCGTGCCGTCGCAGCGCTGCGGGCCGGGGTGTCCACGGAGTGACGGCCGGCAGGTGGCCGATCGGCCGCCCACCCTGATTGATGAACGACACGGAGCAGGACTCCAGCAGGACGTCGGTGCGTCGTCGTACGCCGCTAGGTGGATCACGAGTCCGTCCCCGCGTCGTACGAGGTACGGGTGGGGCGGAACAGAGACTGGAGGCAATTCGAGACACTGATTCTGCACAGAGGACTGGCATGGCTCTACGAGGCGCCCGAACGATTTCCGTGCTCACGGTCGGCACGGTGACGACGTTGATGGCAGCGCTCACCCCCGTGACGGCGTTCGCGGCGGGGGATCCGCTCCAGCAGTACGCGCAGCAGGAACTCCGTTGGGAGCGCTGCGATACGGGCGGGCCGGCGACGTTCGAGTGCGCGAAGGTCAAGGTGCCGCTGGACTACAGCGACCCCGGGGGTCAGAAGATCGACCTCGCGATATCGCGGGTAAAGGCGAGCGGTGCGAAGGAGCGGCACGGCGTGCTGCTGATGAATCCCGGGGGACCGGGCGTTCCGGGGCTGACCATGCCCGTGGAGATGGAGCCGCTGCTGCCGGCGGAGGTACGAGAGCGGTTCGACCTGGTCGGCTTCGACCCGCGCGGGGTCGGGCAGAGCGCGCCGATCAGCTGCGGTCTGACGGCCGACGAACAGGCCGTCCAGCACCCCTACACCGCACGGACGTTCGCGAAGGACGTGGCCCTGGCCCGGACGGTGGCCGACAAGTGCTGGGCCAAGGCGGGCGACATGCTGCCGCACCTCACCACCCGCAACACGGCACGGGACATGGACGTCGTCCGGGCGGCACTGGGGGAAAAGAAGATCTCCTACTTCGGGTACTCGTACGGCACCTACCTGGGCGCCGTCTACACGCAGATGTTCCCCCGGCGCTCGGACCGGTTCGTGCTCGACAGCGCCCTCGATCCGACGCTCGCGTGGCGAGGGACGTTCCGGGGGTGGTCGGCCGGGGCCGAACTCGCCTTCACCCGCTGGACCGAGTGGGCCGCCGCCCGCAACGCCACCTACGGTCTGGGTCCGACTCCGGCGAAGGTCCGGAAGACGTACTGGGAGCTCATCGCCCGCGCCGACCGCACACCCGTCCCGTCGAACGGTGGGGCGCTCAGTGGCGGCGCCATCCGTTCCCAGTACGGTGCGTTCGTCGGCGTCAAGACCGTCACCCCGTGGATCGTCGCGTTGAAGGCTTCGGCCGCAGGCGGACCGCCCGCGCCGGCCACGCCGACCGCGTCGGCGGTGACGGCAGCGTCGGCCGAACCGGCTGTCCCCGGCTCCGCCCCGGTCCGGTCCGCCGACGCGGAAGCGTTCGGTGCGGCCGTTCCTGCCGATAACCAGTCCGCCGTCACCTGGGCCGCCTTCTGCGGCGACACCCGCAGCTGGCCGCGCAACCCTGAGCAGTACCGCCGGGACGTGATCCGAGACCGGGCCAAGTACCCGTTGGCCGGAGACCTGGGGGCCACCATTCAGCCGTGTGCGTTCTGGAAGTCGGCGGCAAGGGAGCCGGCCACCGTGGTGAGCAACGACGTCAACGCGCTGATCGTGCAGAACCAGTGGGATCCGCAGGCGACGCTGGCCATGGCGCAGGGCATGCGGCGGGCGCTGCACGGTGCGCGGATGGTCACGGTGGCCGGCGGTGAGGGCCACGGCGTGGTGGTGGCCGGACCGTCCTGCGCGGACGCTGGCGTCACGCGGTACCTGACCACGGGCCGACTGCCCGCGAAGGACCTGACCTGCGGTGGCCAGTGACCTGAGTCGGAGACTCATGGGCGGTTCGCCCGGCTCCCCGAACTCGGCCGGGAGGCCGGCCGGCGCGCCGCAACGGGCGGAATCATTTTCGGAAATGCGTTCACAGCCGGCGACCGCCACTCCCGTCGTGCGGTCGGCGCCGTAGCGTCTTGGCGCTAGCGGGGGAGGAGGGCGCGGACGGTCTTGCCGCCTTGGGGCGTGGGGGTGACGGTGGTGGCGAGGGAGAGGCCGTGGACCATGTGCCAGCCGAACCCTCCGGTGCCTTCGATGAGGTCGGGGTTGCGCATGCGGGGCAGCTGGGGGCCTCGACGGCCACCTCAATGGTGCCGGGGTGCGCGGTCAGGCGCAGCGCGTAGGTTCCGCCGCCGTGGCGCAGGGCGTTGGTGACGAGCTCGGAGACGACCAGGATCACGGTGTCGGCGGCCTCTGCCGCGATGGGCGGCTGCCGGAGGCTGTCGAGGAGGCCCGGGCGCTCGCGCGTGCGCCGGCGACGGATGTCGCGCAGTGGGCGGTGGGGGCGTTGACGCTCATCATGTCCATCAGGGGCACCCTGGTCTATGGATGGTCAATGCCGTTGTGTCTGCCCCGTCCTTGTTCCCGGCCTACGGCGCGTCAACCGCTTCGACGCGGTCCGGCTGATCAAGGGGGAAGCGGGGGGCGGCGCGGACGGCCGCCGACTGGTTGCGCCTGCCGCCTCTCCGCTCCGCCTCCGCGCTGTGGCCCACTCACGTGCCTGGCCGATGGCGGCTCGCCTTCTCGAGGGCGCTCTTGTGTTCTTCGGCGGCTTCGCGGGGCCAGCCTGCGCGGGCGCTGAGGTCGGTCGCCAGCAGCCGGTTGAGGGTGCTGGGGTTACTGCTCTCGGCGTATTCGAGGAGGTGCAGGAGGGCGGTGAGCTCGCCATGGCGGAGGTGCAGGTGGGTGAGGGGGTCGGAGACGCTGGAGGCCAGGGCCTGCCGTACGCGGTTGTCGTAGGCGCGTCTGTGCAGGTCGGCGAAGCGGAGCTGGGGTTCCTCGAACACGCGGGGATGGGCGGGGAGGTAGAGGGCCAGGCTGTCCAGCAGCGTGGGAAAGTGCTGGCGGTAGTGCGGTTGTTCGCTGCTTCCGGCCGTGGCGGGGTCGAGACGGAAGGTGTCGATGAAGGCCCCGACGAGCTGGGGCTCGGGAAGTAGGCCGGCTCCCGGCCACCGGGCACCGGACAGGTACCGGTCCTGTCCGTCGGCGGTGTAGAGACACCAGCCTGACGTGCCTGCCCAGTAGAGCCCGCAGTCGCCGCCGCCGTACTGGTCCTGGAATGTCTGCGCGAAGGAGATGCCGGCCTCGACATCGAGGTCCTGGCCCTCCGTGTCGCGCCAAGGACCGCAACTGTGAATCCCTGTCACCGGAAGACCCGCTTCCAGGAGCCGCTCAGCGACGGCAGCCGCGTAATGGCCCGCCCGCCTCGCGAGCTCAGCGGACATCTGGGGACTGGTTTCGCAAGCCACGGAACTCTCTCTCCACTGTCGGGTCGGACGGCGATGTCGGCGTAGATCCTGCCCGCTCGGACGGGCGTCCGGCGCAACGGGGCGCGACGGCCCGTACCGGCCTCCCATCCCCGGAGTACGGCGGCAGGCGACGCTACGCGGAACGCTCCAACGACATCGCTGCTGGTGGCCGCCCCGGCCGTCCCGTGCCGCGTCTCGGTGGCGCCCGGGTCACGGCGGTGCTGGCCGAGGCCGAATACCTCACTATCGGACACGCGTAAATCTATCGCGGCCGGAGTAGACATTGGGTGGTGGTGTGGTTATGGTTTCTCTCGTAGCCCAGAGAGGCCGCAGGGCCTGGCAGAGATGAACTGCCGGGCAAGCAGGATCCGCAGTACAAGCAATACCTGTAGTTGCAGTGCGCAGGATGGTGCGGTGGTGGAGTTCCGAAGCCAGGGTTGTTGCAGGACGGCGACGGGGCTGACGACCGGACCGGGTGGCCCGCAGTGATCAGGGGCCGCCGTAAGCAAAACCGCAGTTAACGCAGTAGCAGTACCCGAAGTAAGTGCAGTTCGCAGTACCAGCAGTGAAGTAAGTGGAGCAGCACCCCGGTGAAGGCGTCGGCTGCGGGCGCGCGCACCGGGAAGTTCGGCAGTGGGGTTCTAAGCCAGAGCAGATGCAGGATGGGCGACGGGGCTGGCTGCCGAAAGTGTGGCGCTTGGTCAGGCCGCGAGCAGTACCCGCAGTTCGCAGTATCAGCAGTACCGCAGTTCCCTGCAGTAAGCAGTTGATCATCCGAGGGATGAACGGAGGGATTGGGCGCCATCAGGATCGCCCGGACGCCACGCGAGTCCGGGTACCGCAGAACATCGATAGTTGAGGTGGTCTCCGGTCAAACATCCGCGATCCCCGTACTGCCCGTCCCCGATCGGACGGCTCTGCGGAAACAGAAGGCCGGCGCAGTACTAGGGTCGGCAGATGGCGCAGCAGTTCCTTCGGGGCCCTGGTGTCGTACGCACCAGGGCCCCTCCCCGTGGTCCGAACCCTTTCCTCCACCTGTTTCGCAGTGAGGTGCGATGACAGCAGACGATTCGTTCGGCCGTCTCGACGACGACGGCTACCCTGCCTACACGATGGGCCGGGCCGCAGACATGCTCGGCACCACGCACGGCTTCCTCCGCGCCATCGGGGACGCCGGCCTCATCACCCCGCTCCGCTCCGCCGGCGGACACCGCCGCTACTCCCGCTACCAACTTCGGCTCGCAGCCCGAGCCCGCGAACTCGTCGACCGCGGCACGCCCATCGAGGCGGCCTGCCGGATCGTGACGCTTGAAGTCCGGCTTGCGGAAGCACAACGCGTGAACGCCGAACACGGTCGCTCAGGGCCTGAACGGCGCCCGCGTACGGCTGCCTGAGGTGGCGGTCCGCCGTTGCTGTGGGCACGACCGCCTGGTGTGTCGCAGGTGTGACGCACCTCGTTCCCTCTGGTGACAGGCCGTGGGGGGCGTGTAGCGTTTGCGTCAGCTGTCGTGGTTCGGAAGTTCCCCTTTGCCCACGCCGCAGGCGTGGGCGTTTTGCTGTGCTGTGCCGCAGGAACCAGGGCGATCACCTCCGCCTTCCGCAGGGTGCGGGAGGCGTTCATCGACTGGAAAGGCATGAGACATGGCTACGGGAACTGTGAAGTGGTTCAACGCTGAAAAGGGCTTCGGCTTCATCGCCCAGGACGGTGGCGGCCCGGACGTCTTCGCCCACTACTCCGCGATCAACTCCTCGGGCTTCCGCGAGCTCCAGGAGGGCCAGGCCGTCACGTTCGACGTGACCCAGGGCCAGAAGGGCCCCCAGGCCGAGAACATCAACCCGGCCTGACCCTCCCCACCCCGCCCCGGACCGTACGGGCGCCCACAGTCCCGGCTGGAGAGCAGATCCCCGCGGTATCGGCGGGACCCGAGGAAAACCGGATCAGGGCCGCGCAGCAGACGCTGCGCGGCCCTGATCCGCGTCGAGGCCGGTTCGCCGCGGGCTTCAGCGGGGCAGCGTGCGCGCCGGCTGTCTGCTGGGGACACCTGTGAGGCCGGCGGCCGGCCGCCGCAAGGGCCAGACGTGGGCGGCCTGGCTGCGGCCGCCGACCGCGATGAGCGACGCGCGTACGGGCTCCTTCACCGTGGAGGCCGCTGATGGCGCCATCGGGCACGTGGACCGCCAGCAGGACCAGCCCGGCAGGCAGCACCTGGTGGTTGATACCGGCGCGTGGGTGTTCGGCCAGAGCGTGCTGATCCCGGCGGGTGCCGTCACCGTCATCGACACCGAAGCGCAGACCGGCGGTGAGGCGCTTTGATCAGGTGTGCTGGCCGTATCTGGGGATGGTGATGCTTCTGGCCGGTCCTCGGTGAAGAGCTGCGGGGGCTTCTTCTTCACGCGGACGGGCGTTCACGAGCCCAGGCACATCAAAGCCCGAGGCGTGGCGGCGGAGCAAGGAGCCACAGTCGCGGTGACTCCATCGGGTGAGGAAAGAATGCGACACAGGCCGCGCTCGGCGAGGCCGTTCGAGGAGGTCCACCGTAGCCAGACGGGTTACGCCGCGACGGGCCGCAGGCCATGCCACATGCGTAACAGGTGACTGCGGGACCGGGGCTGTAGGGGAGTGCGGGCGCGATATCGTGGAGTCTTCTTATCAGCGGTTTTGTGATCTGGCAGGAGTACCCGCGTGCCCGAGGACCCCATCGCTCACAGCGAGCTGTCAGCGCTGACTCGCCGCTATGAAGAGACTGCGCAGAAGACCGACCGCGAGTTCGGGATCGTCAAGAGCGACCTGACCGCGCTCCGCCTCCAGGTCGGTAATCTCGACCAGAAGGTTGACGGCCTGGGCGAGCGCCTCGATGGGCTGGAGCAGAAGATCGACGGGTTCCTGTCGGAACAGCGCAGTGTGAACGCCACCCTGGTCGAACTGCTCTCGGGTCTCGTCGGCAAGGACACCTCCTCCGGCTGACGCCAGGCCGTCACCGGCACGTGGGCCCCATCGGCCCCGACCAGACAGTGTCTGGTCGGGGCCGATGCGCATGTACGGGTCAATTTCCGTGCAGGTGTTCCTGGCGGGCCTGGACCAGGCCCGCCATGCGGTACGGACGTCGTCTTCGTTCCTGGTCCAGCGGGTGGTCGAGGGTTCCGGCAGGGGCAGGGCGGCCATGAAGTGGGCGATGTCGGTGAAGTAGGCGAAGTCGCCGGTGGCGGTGAGCTCGCGCAGGCGGCTGATGGTGGCGGCCAGGTCCTGGTTCTCGCTGCGGACGGCGTGGTGGAAGGCGAGGGTGAGCTCCACGAAGCGGTGGAGGAAGGGGAGCCCGGCGGCCTCGATGTCGGTGCGCAGGCCGCGGGCGCGGCCGGGGACGCTGTCGGTCCCGGCGTCCTTGATCAGGGCGACGACCTGGGCGAGGAGGGTGTTGGAGCGCTGGTCGAGGCCGTTCAGGAGCTGGTGGGCGAGAGCGAGCTCGTCGCCGGCGCGGCCGGGGTCGGCGAAGGAGAGGGCGAGGGCGAGGCGGACCAGTGTCATGGCGCGCTCGCCGACGGCACTGTGCTGCTCGGCTTCGGCGCGGCCTGGCCCGGGGGATTGGGAGGGCGGCCACGGGCGTGGGGCCGGTCAGTCTCCGCGGCTGGAGGTGGGCGGGCATCAGCGCTCGCGCCAAGCGGGATATCTGCTCCAGGTCGTGGCGGTAGTGCGGGAGCTCGGTGCGCAGGCGGCGCTGGAGGGCCCAGAAGCGTGCCGCCTCCTGGGAGGTGTAGGGGCGGGTCTGCTCGGCGAGCAGCACGCTGGCTGCGGCTGTCGGCCGCGACCAGGAGCCTTGAGGGGTGCGGTCGTTGCGGTAGAGGACGGTTCCGTCGCGCCCCCACACCATGACGGAGTCGGCCACCGGCTCCTGCTCGGCCGCGGCAACCGAGTCGGCGAGCACGGCGAGGTGCCGGTCGTGCCCCAAGGCGGTGGTGAACCGGCCGTGACCGCCCAGCCGGTTGACGTCGGCGCAGCGCCTCGCGGTGCCCTGCCGGGAGTCGGCCGCCCGTACGGCCAGCACCACCAGTTCCACCCGGTAGCCCGCCCGCCGGTAGGCCATCGCGCTTTCCACGAAGGCGGCCGGGCTGCCGGGGGCGACCTCGATGGTCACGTCCCCGCGCCGTTCCCGTACCGCCGCTTCGGCCATCGCCTGCCAGGCCCGGTAGTCCGCCCGGATCCGGTCCCCGGCCGTACGCGGCTCCTCGCGCAGCAGGTCGTAGTAGTCCGGGTGCATCGCCTTGAAGTCGTCGCCGCTGATCCGCGTGGGCCGGCCGCGCAGGGCCCGGCGCAGCACCTGTGCCTGACTGGTCTTGCCGGAGCCGGGCTGGCCCATGACGAATACCGCGACCGGTCGCTCCTGCGGCGTGATGCCCTCCAGGAGCGATGGCGCGATCAGAACGTCCCAGATCCACCGGTGCTCCTCGGCGGAGAGGCGGTGGTAGTCAACGCCCGGCGCCTGCCTCCTCGCCTGCGCGGTACGCCGCAGCGGCTCGGCCAGGGCGGCGGCACGCTCGCCGTCGCGTCGCACTGCCAGGGCCCAGTCCTCGGGCAGCCGGGGATCGTGCGCACGCCGGTCGGCATCGGCGAGCTGGCGGCGGAAAACGCCGGTCTCCGCCGCGTCCCACGGGCGTAACCGCTCGGCCAGCAACGCCTCCCGGGCCCCGACCGGGTGGAGCCACCGGCCGTCGGGGGTGACTTCGTTGGTGTACAGGACCTCGCCCGCGCGCCGCACGACGACGACGCGGTCGGCCAGGCGCCCGGCCTCGATCTCGGCCAGGGTCGTGGGCAGCGCGGCCGCGCAGGCGTCGTGGTTGTCCCACTCCACGTACCGTGCCCGGCCTTCCTCGGCGAGCCGCAGGTACCGGTCCAGCACACCGAGCTGGGACACGGCCTCCGGTACGGCCAGGGCCACCACTTCGATCCGGTAGCCGGCCGCGCGGTAGGCCGCCACCGCGGCCAGCCACCCGGCCGGGTCGGCCAGGGCTTCCTCCGCCACGACGTCGTGCCGGCACGCCCGGGCCCGGGCTTCGACCTCGGCCTGCCAGGCGTAGGTCTCCGGCCGCACCCGCACCCCGGCCGTCCGTACGTCCTCCGCCAGGAAACCGGAGTAGCCGGGGTGAGCGGCCTTGTAGGCGTCCCGTTCCACCCGCACCGCACCGCCCCGCTGCTCCAGGGCTGCGTGTACCAGGTCCATCACGAGTGTCTTGCCGCTGCCGGCCTGTCCGGCCACGAACACAGCCACCGGGTGTTCCTGCGGCACCGCGTCCGCCGTCAGCTCCGACACGATCATCTTGGCGGACAACTCGCCGTACTCCTTCACTGACGTCTCCTGGCCGTGGTTGCGAGAGCGCGCCCCTGCTGTCCTGTCCCAGATAACTGTGGGCAGGGTGGGGCTCTGACCTGTGGTGCCTACGGTTGAGCGGGACAGGTCGGCGGTCGGTGTCCCGCTCACCGTAGGCGGCCGCCTCCAGGGTGTGCATCGCGAAGATCCATCAGTCGACCCGGAGGCGACATGCTCCTGCAGATGAAGTTGAGCGCGAGGTCGTTCACTTCCGCTGACTCATCTCACCGGAAGCCAGGATTCTCCCACCGCCATGGGCGAGTTGAGGAGCGGAAGCTCACAAGGCGCCATGGTGCGGCGGACCGCGCCCACGGTAGGTTCGGTGCGCCGAGAACAGGGGGAATTCACATGACCGGGGTACCACTGCGGGTGGAGATCTTACGGGCGGGCGAGGAACACGTGGAGCAGATCGCCCGGCTCGCCGAGTCACGGAGTCTGAACGGGCCGGACGGCACCCGGGGGCTGGTGGAGGGCGGCTTTCTGGTCTCGGCGTACGCCGAGGCCGACTACCGCGCCCGGCTGGAGGCTGCCGAGCACTTCTATGTCGCGGTCAAGGGCGGGCAAGTGTTGGCGTTCCTGCTGGCCTACAGCTCCGACCGTGTCGAGCCGGACGAATGGCTGAACCGCCGGATCAAGACGGCGCTCGGCAGCTTCCTGGTGATCAAGCAGATCTGTGTGGCCCGGGAAGCGGCGCGGACCGGGATCGCCTCGATGCTCTATTACCACATCCTCGACCAGTGGGACGAGAGCCCCGTGATCGCCGCCGTGGTCAACGATCCCCCCAACGATGCGTCCGCGCACTTCCACCACAAGCTCGGCTTCCAGGAGCTGACCCGACTGATCCCGCCGGACGGGCTGCCCCGGGTGGTGTGGGTGTGGCGCAAACCGCGCGAGGCGATGCTGCACGCCCAATATCAGATCGCGGTGGACCTCTACAAGCACGAGGACAACCTCAACTGGCAGAAGCTGAACAACTTCTTCTACATTACGGCGGGCCTCGCAGCCGCCACCGCCTTCTTCCTCGGCAAGGAGGGCGCGGGCGGCACCCTGGGCAAGGGGCTCGCGATAATCATCGCGATCATCGGCATCGGGGTATCGCTGGGCTTCTCACTGATGCTGCGCTTCGGCCGCCAGTACCTTCTGGCGCGCAAGGAGGCGGTGATCGAGCTCGAGGAGTACATGGCCTGGCACGGCGGCGAGCGGATAGTGAACCGCCGCACCGACGACCCCGGCTCCGCCTACCTGAAGGTCTCCCCGACCGGTGCGATCATGATGCTCCTGCCCGTACTGGTCGCGGTCTGCTGGCTCGCAGTGTTCGGGGTACTGATCGCCGATTGAGTAGCTGAAGCTCTGGGCCAACGCCAACGCCCCCCAAACCTCGCCTTCTGTGATGTGTCACACAACGGACAGCCGGGAGCCCCCGGCGCGTTGAGGGCGCGTGGAGCACACGGAGGATCGGCTCTTCCAGCGATGGCTAACGGAGAGACTTCCCGCCATCGGCGACGCCGACCACCGGCGGCTGCTGGGGCTGTTCGCCGCCTGGCACATCCAGCGCCGTCTGCGCACTCTGGCCGGCCGCGGCCCGCTGACCAGCGACCAGATCAGGCAGGCCTGCGACCAGATCCGCCTCGCGACCTCCTTCCTCAACCACCTCGCCCAACGCGGACGCGGCCTCACCGACTGCACCCAGACCGACGTCGACACCTGGTACGCAGGCGGCTACACCGCCCGGCGCCTCACCCACGCCTTCCTGCGATGGGCGATGCGCTCCCAGCACGCACCCGCCCTCGTAGTCCCGCACCGTTCCACGAGCAAACCCCGCCCCGATCGCCCAGCACCAGCGCCTCACGCTGCTGCGACAGGCCGTGAACCGTGGGGACCTGGAACGCACACCGGAGCCTGCAGTGGGTCCTAGACGCCGTCACCGCCGGCCCGGCCTTCGTCCGCAACGGCCGCATGGACCTCCTCGCCACCAACCAGCTCGCCCGCGCCTTCTACGACGACGTCTACGCCACGGCCGGCAACCAGGCCAACCTGGCCCGCTTCCAGTTCCTCGACCCCACCTCGCGCCGGTTCTACCCCGACTGGGACCAGGCCGCCGACATCGCCGTGGCCATCCTGCGCACCGAAGCCGGCCGCAACCCCCACGACAAGGACCTCCACGACCTCGTCGGCGAGCTGTCCACCCGCAGCGACGACTTCCGCACCCGCTGGGGCGCCCACAACGTCCGCCACCACGGCACCGGCACCAAACGCTTCCACCACCACACCGTCGGCGACCTTAGAAGCTGTTGTCTTTCCGGATGTGATCCCCGCGTTTCCGCTGGTCAGGCGTGGGTTCGGTGATTCGGTGGGAGTAGTGGCCTGTCGTGCTATCGCTCTCCGGGAGGTCGTGGATGCCGTCGGTGGTCGGGCTGTTGGAACAGCGTGAGCTGGGTGCTCGCCGTCGTGTGGACGAGCTGCGGGAGGAGGCCGACCGCATCCAGGCCGAGCTGGCCGTGGCCGAGCGGGAATGGAAGGAGTGGGCCATCGCCTGCTCGCGGGTCGGCGAGGTGCTGGCCCCGGCGGGCGAGAGCGGGCAGGACCACGCCCCGGCCGAGGGGACCGCGTCGGCCGCCGAGGAACAGACCGCAAAAACGTCGCAGGTGCCGGATGCGGCGAAGACGAAATCGCAGGTTCCGATGTGGCGTGAGGGGCTGGCCTGGTCGGTGCTGTCGGTGGACTACCAGCGAATCCTCAAGGTGCTCGCGGACCGGGCACGGCTCCGTCAAGGGCCGCTGACCTGTCAGGAGATGGCCGCGGCGTTCGGCATGGACGTGGTTCCAGCACGGGTGGAGGCGCTGCGGTCGAAGGCGAAGCGCCTGGTCGCGCGCGGCTGGCTGGCCGAGCAGCAGCCGGGCCGGTTCATGCTCGCGCAGGACGTGGCCGGGCCAGGCGGCGGGTCATGAGCAGGGTCATCGACCAGTAGACCATCGCCTCGGCGCTGGTGGTGCGGCGTTCGTAGTCGCGTGCCAGGCGGCGGGTGCGCATCAGGTGGGCGAAGAGGCGCTCGACGATCCACCGCCTGGGCAGCACCACGAAACCACGCATGTCGTTGCTGCGCTTGACGATCGCCAGGACCAGCGCGAGAGCGGTGAGGCAGTACTCGACGAGGCTGCCGGTGTAGCCGCCGTCGGCCCAGACCAAGGCGAGGCGGTGGTGCGCGTCGGCGACTTGTCGCAGCAGGACCCGGGCGGCGGCGCGGTCGCCGGTGTCCGCGGCGGTGACCATCACCCCCAGCAGCAGACCGAGCGTGTCGACCACGACATGCCGCTTGCGCCCGTTGATCTGCTTGCCACCGTCGTAGCCGCGGCTGTCGGCGCCGACGACGGCGTCCGCCTTGACGGACTGCGAGTCGATCACGCCGGCCGTCGGCTCCGCGTCCCGCCCCTCCCTCTCGCGGATCCGTGCGCGCAACCGGTCGTGGAACTCCTTGACCAGGGCGTGGTCGCGCCAGCGGCGGAAGAACGCATAAGCCCGGTCCCACGGAGGGAAATCGGCGGGCATCGCCCGCCACTTGATTCCGTTGTCGACCAGGTAGCGGATCGCATCGAGTATCGCCCGATGGCAATACGCCTCCGGCTGCCCTCCCCGGCCGCGCAGCCAGGCCGGCACCGGCAGTAGCGGCCGGACCACGGCCCACTCCGCGTCCGTCATGTCCGACGGATACCGCCGAACACGTTCCGGGTGATCGGCTGCGTTTCCGAACCGATGGGCGACACAATCACACGACGGGGCAGCCGAGTTGAACTTCACCGGCGCGAGCACGTAGAACTGCGGCAACAGGGTCTCCTGGATCTCGGTTGGCTTCGCAACCCCGAGCTACCAAGAGGCCCTGCCTTCATGCCTGCGGCCAGTTGCGATCACCCGATCGAGACTCCCGTTCGATGCACACACCTCAAGATCGGAACGACAACAGCTACTACCCCGGATCAGCGCTCTGGCCCGGGGTACAGCCGTGTCTCCAGCAGCAACGCCGTCTGATTCGGCACTCTGTGCGCATGACCGACGTCTTTGACCACGCCCCGCAGGTATGGAACGCCGCGCAACTCCGCGAAGCACTCAAGTATCTGCCCGACGACACCCCCATTCACATCGGTGTTGCCGAAGACCCAGGCGACTTCGGCGGGTACCGCGAATCCGTCCTTGTGGACGCCCACCATGTGGAGAACTGGTGGCCGGCCACTGGCACCACGCCCGAACGGGCCGAGAAGGAGAAGGCGCTCACTCTCTTTGCCGACTGGACGCCCGGAGAGTACGACCTGCTCGATTGAACCTGCGAACGTCCGCCCGGTAAGGACTTCCCGGCCGCCGGGTACGGGCCCTGCGATCCCGGACGGGGTGCCGCCGGTAGTGGCGCGTCGCTGCTCGGTAGCCTCCGGGCGGAGGTGGCCCGGCTGGATGAGGCCGACCGGGAGGCGCTGCGGGAGCCGGTGTTCTTTGAGTGACAGGCCGAGAACCTGCGCGGTGTCGGGGCACCCCGGATGCCGTTCCCGTCCTGGAGGCCGACCCGGACGCACAGATGGTCTGGGTTCGCTGGCGGGCAAGTGGCACGGCAACGTACGTCAACCGGGCAGCGGGAAGAGCACCCTGGCACGGAGTCTGGCCAGGCGCCTCAGCCTTCCGGCGATCGATAAGGATGTGATCCTGGAGTCCCTCTACGACTCGCTCGGAGTCGGTGACCATGCCTGGCGAAACAGGCTGAGCAGAGCAAGTGACGACATCATGTTCGCCTCGGCAGCGGACGCCGGCCGGCGAAGGGACGAAGGGACAAGGTCATGACTGATCAGGAGAACAGGACGGCCGACCGCGCGTCGGCGTTGCCGGCGGTGGCCGACCGGGCCACCTTCCAGGCAGAACTGGACAAGCTGCGGGTGCGGGAGAAGGCGCACACCCGGGAAGGTGACGCGATCGCTGCGGCCCGACGGCGCCTGCCCATGGTCGAGGTGGCCGCCGATCTCGAGCTGACGGGGCCCGACGGGCCGGTCACTCTGCTCGAAGCGTTCGAAGGGCGCGGCCAGCTCATCGCCTACTACTTCATGTGGCACCACGGCCACCCCGCGGCCGAGCAGTGCGAAGGCTGCACGTGGGTCACCACCCAGGTTGCGGAGCTGTCCTACCTTCACTCGCGCGACATCACCTACGCGGTCTTCTGCCAGGGCCCCTACGAGGCAAGCCGCCGCTACTGCGACTTCATGGGCTGGGACGTGCCGTGGTACTCGGCAGTCCCCTCCCAGGACGTGCTCCTGGTCGGACGCCATGTCGGCATGATGCACCTCGTGTGCTACCTACGGGACGGCGACCGCATCTTCGAGACCTACTGGACGACCCTGCGCGGCGTAGAGGCCATGGACTACAGCTATGCACTCATGGACCTCACCGTGTACGGACGTCAGGAGCTGTGGGAAGACTCGCCCTCCGGCTGGCCCCGCGTTCAGGGCACGCCCGCCGATCACGTCCGACTGCGGAGCAACGGACGCCCCATCCCTCAGTGGTCACGACTCGAGGGTGGCCGTTCCGACGACCTCACATCGAGGCCCTGACGCTCAAGCGGCCACGCAGGGCCGGGCCCGCGCCGAGGACGATGCCCGATGCCCGGTGGCCGGCCGCCGGGAGCGGAAGGAGGCCCGGCGGACGTACGCCGCACGCTGCGCCGTGGCGAAGACCCAGGAGCTTGCGGAGCAGGCCGGCCCGACGGGTGAGCACGATGTGCCGCGGCCGACGGTGCACCAGTTCGCCGCGATGGACCTGGTGACCTCCGGCGAGCTCGCCGCGGACGAGGTTCGCGACGAGGCGGTCGACTCCGCGGGGCACTGTCACGTTGACTGACTGGGTGGGATGATCTTCTGGTTGGTCATGCTGGGAGGGGTCGTCCGTGGACAGCGCATCGCCGTCGTACAAGGGGCACCGGTACCCGGTCGAGGTCATTGCCCACTGGGTGTGGCTGTACTTCCGTTTCCCGCTGTCGTTCCGCGAGGTCGAGGAGCTGATGCTCGAGCGCGGCGTGGTCGTCTCCCACGAGACGGTCTGCTGCTGGTGTGCGAAGTTCGGGCAGGCCTACGCCAACGGCCTGCGCCGGAGGCGGCCCCGGCCCGGCGACAAGTGGCACCTGGACGAGGTCTTCGTGAAGATCAACGGAGAGCAGAAGTACCTGTGGCGGGCCGTTGACGCCGACGGCAACGTGCTCGACATCCTGGTCCAGTCCCGCCGGGACAAGGCCGCGGCCCGGCGCTTCTTCCGCAAACTGCTCAAGAGAACCTGCTCGGTGCCGAGGGTGATCGTCACCGACAAGCTCCGCTCCTACGGCGCGGCCCACCGCGAGGTCATGCCCTCCGTAGAACACCGCGCCCACAAGGGCCTCAACAACCGGGCCGAGAACAGCCACCAGCCCACCCGCCAGCGCGAACGCGCCATGAAAGGCTTCCGTAGCGTCGGCGGAGCCCAGCAGTTCCTGTCCGCGTTCAGCGGCATCTCACCCCACTTCCGACCACGCCGCCACCTGATGACCGCCCCCGAATACCGCACCGAGATGACCACCCGCTTCGCCATCTGGGACCAGGTCACCGGCGTCGCCGACCTGCCCGCCGCGGCCTGAGCACGGAGCCGGAACCCGACCCCACCACACCCGACACACCATCAGGCACTCACACACCCAACAACGTGACAGCGCCGGCGAGTGTGGTCGATCCGGTCGAACGCCGCCGACAGCGCCCCGAGTACGAGGACCGCAGCACCGTGCACACCTGGGCCCGGTAGCGGGCCTCGTTCGCCGCCTCCGCGGCCAGCGCCTTCAGCGTGGACTCCCCGGCCACCGGGAAATCACCTTGCGGACCGTGCTGCCCAGCTGGGCAAGACCGCGGCCTCCGCCAACCTGAGCAGGATGCCCTCCTTGCCGCCAATCCGCTTGAGGTCCTTGGCGAACTCGCCCTCGACCTTCTTCTCCGCCCGCGTGTTGATCCGCTGCACCAGCTGGATGAACAACTCCCCCAACGAATCGGTGATCTCCGTCTGCCGCACATGACAGCGCAGCCAGCAGCGTGTACCGCACCGGTCCGGCTGCCGCCCGCAGGTCCGAGGTGTCCTTCGACGCCCGCGCCCGCCACGCCGTCACCAGCTTCTCCGACACGTCCCCGAACAACTTCGGCGCCAGCTCCTGCGCACGCACCCGCTGCAGCTTGTTCACCACCGTCAGCAGACTGTCCAGGCCCAGCGCCCCCGGCTCCGCCTTCAGCTCGGAGAGGAACGTCACCCCGCCGCCCGCCGAGTCCTCGACACCGCCGTCCTCAGCGACCAGGTTGTCCAGCCGGGACCGAGTCGCCGCCGAGAGCCGATCCACGGTGGCCGCGCAGAACCGTTCGTGGAAGGTAGTGACCGCCGAACCGACCAGGCGGGCGATGCGTCCCGGTGTCGGCGGCTCAGCGACCTGCCGGATCTTCGCCTCGGGCCGCGACTCGTACAGCGCGACCGCATCCGCCGTGAACTGCGGCGGACAGTTCATCACGACCACGAGATGTCCGTTCCCAGATCCTCAGGATCCAGTGTCTCGTGTGTCCATGATTCGAGCTCAAGGCCGTGCCGGTTCTGCCAGCCCTGCCCTACGACCGAGTGCCCAGCAGTACAGGAACGTCGAGCCGGCCATTGAGCATGAGGGAGGGGAAGTGCTGGAGGGCGGCGTCGGGTACGGCGATACGGATGCCCGGGAATCGTTCGAACAGTGCAGGCAGCGCTGTGGTGGCTTCGAGCCGGGCCAGCGGCGCACCGATGCACACATGAGGTCCGTGACCGAAGCTGGTGTGTCCGCCTTGCGGGCGTCGGGTGATGTCGAAGGTGGACGCCTCAGGACCGTAGCGTTCAGGGTCGCGGCCCATGGCCAGATAGTTGACCAGCAGAGGGTCTCCGCGCCGCACATCCGCGTCGCCGATCCGCACAGTCTGCGTGGCGTAGCGAGCGAAGAAAGAGGCGAGGGGAGCGTCGTAGCGCAGGATTTCCTCGACAGCACCGGCCCACAGTGCCGGGTCTCCCGTCGCACGGCGCAGCTGCTCGGGGTGGGCGAGCAGCGCACGAAGACCATTGACCAAGACGTGCACGGTGGTTTCGTGGCCCGCCCCGATCACCACCAGGAGGGTGCCGATCAACTCCTCGTCGGAGTAGGGCTCGTCGACGCAAGCGGCCAGCAAGCCGCTGACGAGATCATCCCCGGCCTCCATCCGGCGACGAGTAATCAACTCGGTGATGAGCTCACGGATTCCCCGGACAGCGGCACTCTTCCGCTCGGCGGTCACGGCTTCACTGAAGAAGTCCTCGAACAGCACGCGCAACGTCTCATGCCAGCCCTCTGGGATCCCCAATAATGCGCCAATGACCTTCATCGGAACCTGGAACGCGAAAAGGGTGCGGTAGTCTACGATCCCTGCGTCGCTGGCCGCGGATGCCTCGGCAAGTCGGTCCAGTTGCTCCTCGACGATGGCGCTCACCCGACCACGCAGAGCCTCCACTCGTGTCGGCGTGAGTGTCCGGGCGAGCGGGGCCCTCAGTCGGCGATGCTCCATGCCGTCCACGGTGATCATGCTACGTGGCGTGTCCACGACGGCCCGCAAAGGCCAATCCGCCGGGACCTCTCCACGCTGCCAGGCGTGCCATACAGCGATGTCCTTCACGAAACGAGGGTCGACCAGCAGTGCCCGCCCCAACGTGTCGGACGTCACCACCCAGGCAGCCAAGCCGCCTGGGAGCTCGACAGGGACAAGCGGTCCGAAGTGCCGGAGAGGAGCCGCTTGACGGTGCAGATCACCGTCGGAGGGGGCGATCCGGAGAGCGGGGCGGGACAAGGCCAGATCCACGGGCGGTACTCCGTTTACCTAGAGGGGGCGGGAAGGGGTAGGCCCCTGCTGTTTCCTCGCACCAGCATGACGGAAATCGCACTCACGACGAAAGTGTCTCGGCTGAACTGCCGAGGCCAGCCTCAAAAGGATCAGTGAACCCTCGGGCGACAGAGCTCGGCACGTCGTGATCTGAGTCCACACGGCATGTCTCGTGCTCAGAGATGGGTGTCAAGGCCCACAGTGCCCAGTGCCCGAAGCTGGTCAGGGCTGCGACGGCCGTGGCGGCACCCGCACGAGACTGTCTCCCGCTCTCCTGGGTATTGGGGCCATGGATGGCTCCGCTCCCGGGTGAGATCAAGGCGCGTTCTCCGATTCTCCGTCGACAGCGGACGACCGACCCCGGCTCATGTCCGGGGTCGGCGACTACAGAGGTCTCTCCTTACCTGAGTTTTTTCCTTGGAATCGCGCGGCAGACCGAGTGGACCGGTGCTGTCCGCGCCGGTCTGGCAAACGCCGCCACCGGAGACCGCTGTTGCGAGTTCGACGGTGTCAGTGATCGTTGTTGCCGTGTCCGTCGTCTCCGTGGCCGTAGCCGTAGTCATCTGTGGGGTGGGGGGAGGGTGAAGTTCCCCCCGATGTCAGGACAGCTTGATACTGGGACGTATGGGTCCCGGAGGAAGCAGTCCAGGTAGTGAGTAAGAAGAGCAACACGAGCAAGCGGTACACGGCGGAGTTCAAGAAGGACGCCGTCGATCTCGTCCGTTCCTCCGGGCGGACGGTGACGGAGGTCGCGCGAGGGCGCTGTCACGTTGTTGGGTGTGTGAGTGCCTGATGGTGTGTCGGGTGTGGTGGGGTCGGGTTCCGGCTCCGTGCTCAGGCCGCGGCGGGCAGGTCGGCGACGCCGGTGATCTGGTCCCAGATGGCGAAGCGGGTGGTCATCTCGGTGCGGTATTCGGGGGCGGTCATCAGGTGGCGGCGTGGTCGGAAGTGGGGTGAGATGCCGCTGAACGCGGACAGGAACTGCTGGGCTCCGCCGACGCTACGGAAGCCTTTCATGGCGCGTTCGCGCTGGCGGGTGGGCTGGTGGCTGTTCTCGGCCCGGTTGTTGAGGCCCTTGTGGGCGCGGTGTTCTACGGAGGGCATGACCTCGCGGTGGGCCGCGCCGTAGGAGCGGAGCTTGTCGGTGACGATCACCCTCGGCACCGAGCAGGTTCTCTTGAGCAGTTTGCGGAAGAAGCGCCGGGCCGCGGCCTTGTCCCGGCGGGACTGGACCAGGATGTCGAGCACGTTGCCGTCGGCGTCAACGGCCCGCCACAGGTACTTCTGCTCTCCGTTGATCTTCACGAAGACCTCGTCCAGGTGCCACTTGTCGCCGGGCCGGGGCCGCCTCCGGCGCAGGCCGTTGGCGTAGGCCTGCCCGAACTTCGCACACCAGTGGCGGACCGTCTCGTGGGAGACGACCACGCCGCGCTCGAGCATCAGCTCCTCGACCTCGCGGAACGACAGCGGGAAACGGAAGTACAGCCACACCCAGTGGGCAATGACCTCGACCGGGTACCGGTGCCCCTTGTACGACGGCGATGCGCTGTCCACGGACGACCCCTCCCAGCATGACCAACCAGAAGATCATCCCACCCAGTCAGTCAACGTGACAGTGCCTCCTGGCGCCATAGACATGGAAGTTGGCCTCGTGGACCTCGGTGATCAGCTCCTTGAGGGCAGCATCCCGCACCTGCCTGGCCGAGGGGGTGACCACGCGTTTCTTCGCCGCGTAGTAGGTGGACGGGGCGATCTTGCAGTCGTGCTCGGTGAGTGTCCTGCAGATCGGCTCGACGCCGCCGAAGCGGCCCTTGTGCTCGTCAATGAACGCTACGAGCGTGTGTGTGGCCGGTCGAGCTCGGCCGCGAAGAAAGACGCCGCGGCCTTCAAGATGTCGTTGGCCCTTTTCAACTCGGCGATCTCCTTCTTCATCGCCTTGATCTGCGCGGACTCCTCCGTGGTCGTCCCCGGACGCTGCCCGGAGTCGATCTCGTCCCGCTTGACCCAGTTCCGCAGAGTCTCGGCCGAGCCGATACCGAGCTTCTGGGCGACCGCCCTCAGCGCGGCCGACTCGTTCGGGTAATCGCCACGAACCTCAGCGACCATACGGACCGCTCGTTTGCGCAGCTCAAGGGGATACGAAGAGGGGCGTGCCATGACTCAATCCTTTCACGGAATCGAGTCTCCATTCGAACCGGGGCGGTTCATGATCAGCTCACCGATGCGCCGAAGAACGCTCTTGGCGCCATTCGAGGGTTGTTGACTGCGCAAGAACTCCCTCCGTGCGAGTCCTGAGTTCAGCCTCCCAACTTCGAACCGATCGAACTTGAGGCAGGTTTGCGCAGTTCGCCGGACGTGGGGGCGGCCTTCGTCTGATCATGTGCTCCGACCAAGGTGCATATGACCGAGACGAAGGCCGTGAGGGTGAGTCTGCTGCCTGATGCTGTCCGAGGGGAGGCGTTCGCGGAAGCGTCACGCTTCCGGGGAGAGTTCTACGAGTGTCTGACCGCTCGGCGTGACGAGTTGTTCGAGCTGGTGGACGCGGTGCTGTGTGCGGATGGTGCGGTGAAGTCGCCGGTGGACTTGACGCTGTTGCCCGAGCATCGTCGTGGGCACGGGGCGATGTACGGCGGCTGAACCACGGCCGGATCGATGTCGATCGGCTGCGGACGGCGCTGGCCGGGCTGTCGCTGCCGCGTTTCGACGGCGGGCGCCTGGTGCTGGCGGTCGATGTGTCGCCGTGGTTGCGCTCGGACGCGCCGTGCTCAGCGGAGCGGTTGTTCTGCCACGTCTACGGCCGTGCGAAGACGGCGTCGCAGTTCATTCCGGGCTGGCCCTATTCCTTCGTTGCCGTGCTGGAGCCGGGCGCCACGTCATGGACCGCGATCCTGGACGTGGTCCGGCTCGGACCGGTGGACGACGCGACCGCAATCACCGCCGGCCAGCTCCGAGGAGTCGTTGAACGGCTTATCACCGCGGGCCAGTGGCAGGCCGGGGACCCGGACATCGTGATCGTCAGCGACGCCGGCTACGACGTCACCCGCCTGGCCTGGGTCCTGCGTGACCTGCCCGTCGAGCTGGTCGGCCGGGTCCGCTCCGACCGCGTGATGCGTCTGCCGAAACCACCCAGGCTGCACGGCGTCAACGGCCGGCCGCCCAAGCACGGACCGGAATTCCACTTGACGAAGCCGGAGACCTGGCCCGAGCCCGCGATCACCACAGCCACCGACACCACCAACTACGGCAAGGCCGAAACCCAGGCATGGGACCGGGTCCATCCCCGGCTCACCCACCGCTCCGCCTGGCTCGACCACGAAGGTGAACTGCCCCTGGTTGAGGGAACGTTGATCCGGCTGAAGGTCGAGCACCTATCGAAGGAGCGGGATGCTCCGCCGGTGTGGCTGTGGTCCTCGAAGACCGGCGCCGCCCCCGACGATGTGGACCGTTGCTGGCGGGCATTTCTCCGCCGCTTCGATCTGGAGCACACCTTCAGGTTCGCGAAGCAGACACTCGGCTGGACCACCCCGAAGATCCGTACCCCCGAGGCGGCGGACCGCTGGACCTGGACTCTGGTCGTCGCCCACACCCAGCTCCGACTCGCCCGGCCGCTCGCCGCAGACCTCCGCCGGCCTTGGGAGAAACCCGCTGCCTCCAGCCGGCTCACCCCTGCCCGGGTCCGCCGGGGGTTCAGGAACATCCGCGCTCACCTTGCCTGCCCGACCCGTGTTCCCAAACCCACAGGCACCGGGCCCGGACGGCCACCCGGCGCCAAGAACAAACGCAGGGCACCCCGCTACGACGTCGGCAAGACCGTCAAACGCCCCGAAACCCTCAAGGCCATCGGCAAGCCTGGAAGATCCTGGTAGATAAAGAACAAGCGTACGTCCAGCAGTCCGGGCGTCATCGCAGCTCAGAAGGGATGTGGGGATGTAACCGGACGTCAAGCTCAGGACAGCCAGCCGGTGTGAGTCCGGTTCGGGGAGACGCCAGGGTCCCCGGTAGCTGACTCCCGGCGTCGCTCGAAATGGTGGCGTCGAAGTGGAGTGACAAGCGCCCTCCGGGGGCGTGCAACCGACCAGTCCGCAACATGAAGTGAAGCCTGCAGCGTCGTCATTTAACCCCCGCTCCGCTTGGGGCGGGCCAAGGAGGAGCCGAGCCTGTGCTTGTTTGGCGAAGGCCACGGAAGACGATCTCGGACCTGGAGCGGTCGTTGAAGAACCTCCCGGCGTAAGGGGCGTGGAATGGTTGGAAGGTTGTTCTGGGAACTGGAGAGAGCCTCCTCGGCCCCGGGTTTGCGGCCCGGGAAGCGTGGCCTTCCTATAACCGGCAGAACCGGGAAATGGCAGGTTGCCGAGAGGCGGTCGGAGGGGGTCGTAGTAGTGGTGATCGGCGGGACAACACAACCCGCTGGGAGCGAAGGGCCCCTGCTTCATCGATGTGATTCGCGAACAGGGAGGGACCCGGATGAGTGCCGTTTCGGCTAGTTCCATCCGCCGGGAGGAAAGCGCCGCGGGACCGGGCCGCCGTCCTCTGGACAAGGTCCGAGCCCTGCAACGGGCGCTGTACCACTGTGCCAAGCAAGAGCCCGAACGCCGGTTTCACGCCCTGTATGGCCATGTCCACCGCATGGACGTTCTTCGGCGGGCATGGGCCGGTGTGTGCGCAAACCGAGGCGCCCCTGGCGTGGACGGTATGACCGTCGACGCGGTGGAAACCTCGGGGGTGGATGCATTCCTCCAGGACCTTTCGCGGAAACTGCGGATGTATACGTATCGTCCGTCAGTGTTGCGGCGGGTCCAGATTCCCAAACCGGGGCGGCCTGGGGAGTTCCGGCCGCTTTCGATCCCCACCGTGGCGGACCGTGTGGTGATGACGGCTGCGAAACTGGTCCTTGAACCAGTATTCGAGGCTCAGTTCACCGAGGCGAGCTACGGATTCCGGCCGAAGCGGTCCGCGATCGACGCCTGCGAGGCAGTGCGTGTCGCGGCGAACCAGCGGCGGGAGTGGGTGTTCGAGGCCGACATCCGGGACTGCTTCGGCACGATCGGTCATGAGGCGCTGATGGCCCAGGTGGCCCGGCGTGTGGTGGACCGGCCGATGCTGAAGCTGATCCGGGCCTGGCTGAGGATGGGAGTTCTGGAGGGCGGGGTGACGTCCCCGACCGGGGCGGGAACCCCGCAGGGATCACCGATTTCCCCGTTGCTGGCGAATGTCGCGCTGCACGTTCTCGATGAGGCGTGGCAGCGCGAGGGCCGCCGGCTGGGGACGCTGGTGAGGTACTGCGATGATTTCGTGGTCCTGTCGCCGACCGAACAACGGGCGGAACAGGCCCGTGAGTTAGCGGCACGAGTGCTGGAAAGACTCGGTATGCGGTTGCACCCCGAGAAGACCGGCATCGTCTGCCTCACCCGAGGCGGGCAAGGATTCGATTTCCTCGGCTTCCACCACCGGAAGAGGGAATCGTGGAAATGGCGGGGCAGGTACTACTTGCAACGCTGGCCTTCAGCCAGAGCGATGTGGGTACTGCGTGACAAGGTCCGCGCGGCGACCGCTCGCTCGAAAACTGAGCGGCCGGTATCCGCCGTAGTAACCGATCTCAACCCCGTACTGCGGGGATGGGCTGCGTACTTCCGCAACGGAAACTCCGGAAGGAAGTTCAACGTGGTCGACGGTTACGTCCACGAGCGGCTGGCGATCTCGCCAGCACGAAACACAGACTCGCGGGCAGGAATTGGGCCACCCGATTTACTTATGGGTGGATCACCCGGCTCGGCGTCTACCGTCTTACCGGAAACGTACGCAGGGCGACAGCGCATGCCAGTCGGTGAACGATGTCGGAAAGCCGTGTGCGGGAGAACTGCATGCACGGTTTGAAGCGGCGGGGACTGGAAACGGAGCGTCAGCAACCGCGCCAGTCCCCGACCCTACTAATAGGAGGGCTCGGTGGCCCGACATCCGATGAGCAGTTCGCAGCCCCAGCTTCCCGCACGGTCCCCGGTCTCTGGAAGGAGCTCGGCGGCTCGCGTAGTGAGGGAGAGGTGGCCGTACGGACGGCTCAGGTCACGATCATGACGTCATCGTGGAGATGTTCGACGTGCTTCGGCAGGTGCACGGTGACGGGGCCCTCTGCCTGTGGAGAGGAGTCCGGCTCCAGGTCTTGAGTAGGGGTCACCCGTCACCGTGCACAGCTATTAGGTCTTGAGCATTGCTCCGCGCACAGCCTGCACAGCCCGATCACCGGCATCGGACCGGCACCGATCAGGGTGTGCGAGGAAGAGCTCTCGTAGAGGGGGCGGTAGCAGCCGGGGCACAGTCGGCAGTCCTCGAGTTCGTCCGCCGGCAGCGCGTGCGGACCGAGCAGCGGCACGATCCGCACGAGGTGCTCCCCGGCGTCGGCCCACAGCTCCATCGGTCGTTCCGCGCTCCGCTCGAAGACGACACCGCTGTCCCGGCCTTCGCTGGTGCGGATCCGGGCCAGCGTGTCGACGCCTTCTTCGGGGTGGTTGGGCATGACACCCCCTGGCCGTCGTCGTCGTTGCGCAGACGCAGCGCCCACGAGACCGGAGCGCCGTCGATCTTGGCAGAGGAGGATGCCGTTGCCGGACTGGTGGATGTTGTCGCTTGGCGTCCAGTTACATGTCTCGGGGCAGCGCCTTGACGGCCCGCTGCTGTTCGCGGGGGTCGTTGAAGGCGGCGATCATCCGGTGGAGTTGCGCCCTGACCTGCTGTTTCACGCCACATCTGCTCCCGGGGCCGGTGTTGCACCACCGCGTTGCAGTCACATGCAGGAGACCCCGGGCCAGCGCGCGGCTCCGGGGTCTCCTGCGATCCGGCTCAATGGCCGGGCGGCGACGGTGTCACGCCCACTCCACGCCCAGTTTCCGCAGCGCGACCAGCTGCGCCTGGGCGAGATGCGCTTGCGCGGGGCGGCGGAGGCCGCTGCCCCGCGCCGGGCCCGAGCGCCGCCGGCCCACCGACTGGCGGCACAGTGAGACCGACAAGGGGAGGGTTCCTGTCCGGCAACTTCGGCCATCGTGCTCGCTGGCCTACTGTTCGGCTGTGAGAGCCCAGTGAACCGTCGAAGGGGCCGTTACCCGCACGGTACCCTCGCTGCGCGCTCTCTTCAGATGGACTTCGTTGTAGGTGCTGCTGACTTCCTCGCTGACACACTCCAGCGGAAAGGAGAGCCCTACGGGGTCGACGGTGACGTTGAGCGTTCCCTTGCCTTGGCAATTGACCTGGATGGCCAGCATCCCGGCGCCGATTTCCTTGGTCAGAGGAAGTTCGGCATTTCCGTGCTTGGACGCAACGGAAATCAGAACCTGCCCGTCATTGGCAGGCTTGGGTGCCCGGGAAACCGTCTCGCCCTCGATGTGCTCGGCCCGGTCACTGGTCTGGGTGGGACTGGGCTGCGCGGATCGCGAGGCGGGTGGTTCGGACGGTGAGGGCTTCGCCTCTCCACTGCATCCGGTCAGTACCAGCGCAGCCACGACAGCTACGGCGAGGCCGGAAGAAAGCCGGGCGGGAACCGGGACGATCAGCTCTCCCACAGGTACCAGCCCACCTTCATGGGGGTATAGCTGGTAATGGTCTTCACTGCCGAGGTCTTGCAGTTGCTGTAGATCTTGTAGCTCGTGCCGGTGTTCTTGAGCCGGTAGACGCCGTACTTGGCGTTCGTCGTCTTCTTCGGCGGTGTGTCCACCGAGATCGAGTTGCCCAGCTTCGCGGTCAGCTTGGCGCTCAGGCTGACGTCGTACTTGCCCTCGATCTTCGCGATCATCACGTCGACGCTGGTCGACAGGCCTGCCGTGACGCTCACTCCGACCTCACCGGTGACCTCGGAGGTGAACGTCGAACGCGCCGTACGTGATGTCCCGTTGTAGTTGGCGTTCGTCGGTCCCACAACCTTGTGGTACTTGGTGCCCTTGGTCTTGGGCGTGTAGATGGCCTGCGTCGGACCGCAGTACTCCCCGTTCGTCGTGTCCCCAGGCTTACCGGGCCGAACAGTCTCCTCCGGCTCGGGCTCCGGATCCGTGGCGTCGACCAGGTCGTCCTCCTCCGGCTCGGCCGGAGGAGCGGTGTTCACCGGCTCCGGGTCATCGACAGAAACAGCCGACACCGGCTGCGCGTACGCGGGCGCAGCCGCAATCCCTGCGAGTACAGCGAAAGCAATGACGGAACCCACTGATCCCTGTCGGATGATGCTCATGAGGCACCTTTCCCCCCAGTCGTCCCCTGTCGGGACGGCGTGGCCTCAGTAAGTCACACACATGATCGAAAACCCAGAGTCATCACAAAGAACTGATCGTAACTTGAGACTGGAGGCTTCCCTTCCGCGCGGATGGGCAACTGTCGGGTGAGCGTGGCGGGGGGCCTTGGGTCAAGGCCCCCTATCGATGCACAACGCAGGGCCGCTGGGGAGGTGCCTACGGGCACCGCGTGCGGGGGAACTCGGGCGCACATTCACAACGAGCACCTCCTCAGCGAGCCGGATCTTCGCCCGGCGCAGACCGTCGAGTCGAACCTTCAGCGCCTCGGCCTCGACAGGATCGGACCAAAGTTCGTGCGGCGACCTCATGTCAATGCCCGGTTTGACGACAATCTTTCCGGCTTTGATCTCCCGCAGATCGGCCTCGTTCATCTCAACAGGACCTCGGTCGTGGCCGAGCGGGCGTCCGGCTCCGGCCTCCCGGGGCAGTACACCCGGGCCCGTCCCTACGCTGCCGCGGCGCAGGGGCGGAAGCGGGCTAGGTAGGCGAGGGTGGAGCCACGGTGTGCGGCCAGGTGGAGGCCGGAGTCGTCGGCGAGGCGGTGCAAGGTGCCGAAGGGGATCCAGTGGCGGTCGAAGAACTCGCCGACCACCAGTCGGCCGCCGGGGGTGAGCACCCGGACCGCCTCGGCCAGCAGGCGCTCCGGCTCCGGTACCTCGCCCAGTGCGGTCACCAGGTACATGGCGTCGAACGTGCGGTCAGGGGAGGGGAGTTCACGAGCGTCACCTCGGGTGGGCGTGATGTTGGCGACGCCGTGCCGTTCCGCGCGGCGCATCACGTGGTCGAGCATCTCCGGCTGGATGTCCAGGACGTCCAGCCTTCCGTCCGGGCCGAGTTGGGGAGCGACGTGCAGCGACTGCAGGCCGGTGCCGGGACCGACTTCCAGCACCCGCTCACCTGGCCTGGGCCGCAGCACGGCGTCCAGGCGGTTCGCGGTCAGATACGGCAACGGCAGGTCCAGCAGCTTGTGTTGGGCGTACGGGTAAGGGGCCTTGTCGCCGAACCACAGGGCGCCGGCGGCGACGGCACCGGCGGCGAGCGCCCAGCGGACGGCGGGCTTGGCCAGGACGGTGTGGGACATGGATCTTTCCTTGGGAGCGGATGGTGGCGTGCGGGAAGGAGGCGGGGTCGGGAGCGAGGGTCAGGCTGTCTGGCGGGCAAACCCTCGTACCGCCAGCACGACGCACACCACCGCCAGTGGCAGTTCCGCGCCGAGCGCCATCGCTATCGCCGAGACCCGATCCGCGCCCGGTGCCGCGGTCATCGTGTCGAACCAGGCGTCGACCACCAGCAGCGTCGCGGTGGCGGTGGCCGTCAGGGCGTGCAGGTGGTGGCCGCGCATGGCCAGCAGCCCCGTGGCGATCAGTCCCAGCGCCTCCAAGGCGTCCAGGCCGATCCAGGCGGTGCACCAGTTCGAGGCGATGGCGGTCCCCGGCAGCCCGTTGGCCAGCACGACCAGCCACGGCAGCAGGGCCAGCCCGCAGCCGACCAGGACGTGTTCCAGGCGGTACCGGCGGCGGATGCGCGGACCGGTCGAGCCGCGGGCCTCGTCCTGAAGTCGGCAGACGCTCAGCGTGCTCATCGGATCGTTCTCCTCGCGTTCCTGGCGTTCCTTCACGGCCTCAAGCCTCGTCCGCCCGGCGCTCATGGTCAGTAACGCGAATGTCCGTTGTGGGGGTGGCACTAGCTACACCCCGAGGCGGATGCTCTTGCCATGGCCCGCCCCCGGCCCGGACACCTACCGTTTCCCCATGCACACAACCGCCCGCCTGCGGCGCCTACTTCTGTTCCCGTTCCAGGGAGCCGGACGACCGGTCTCGTTCCTCGTCACGGGCGTCCTCGTCCAGCTCGGCGTCCTCTTCGTCGTGTCCCTGATGTGGCTGCTCTTCGTCCCGGTCCTCGACCCGGCGGGCCAACTGCCCGTCGCGGTGTTCGTCGCGTTCACGGCCATCGTGCTCGCCGGGCCGCTGCTGACCGAGGTGCAGCGCGGCCGCTTCCGCACCCGGCTCGACGTGGCCATCCCCTCGCCTTACGCGGGACAGCGGCCCCGGCTGCCGGAGTGGCTGCGATCCCGGGCGGGGCACCGGCAGCTCAGGTACCACCTGCTGGACGGGCCGCTGCTCGCTCTCGCGGGGTCTTTCACCCTCCTGGCATGGGTCGTGGCCGTCACCGCCACCTCGATCTACCTGTGGATCTGGCTGGTGCCGCTGGACTGGCGCGTCGACCATCCCGGCTACTACACCTGGGCGGCGTACGTCACCGCGGCGGGGCTCGCCCTGCTCCACATCGCGCGGTTGTCGACCGACGCCCTCTCCCGGCTCGACACCCGCACCGCCACCGTCCTGCTCGGGCCCAGCCGCGAGGAGCAGTTGGCCCGCCGGGTCGAGGACCTGACCGAGAGCCGGACCGGCCTGGTGGACGCGGTCGACGCCGAACGGCGGCGGATCGAACGGGACCTGCATGACGGCGCTCAGCAGCGGCTGGTCTCCCTGGCGGTCAACCTCGGCCTGGCCAAGGCCACGCTCCAGGACCTGCCCGAGGACGCCCGCCAGGTGATCGATGAGGCGCACCGGGAGGCGAAGGACGCGATAGAGGAGCTGAGCGGCCTGGTGCGCGGACTGCACCCGGCCGTTCTGGAGGACCGCGGCCTGGACGCCGCGCTGTCCGGCATCGCCGCCCGAGCACCCATCCCGGTACGGGTGAAGGTGGACGTGCCGTCACGTCCGTCTCCCACGATCGAGGCGGTCGCCTACTTCGTCGTCTCCGAAGCGCTGACGAACGTGGTGAAACACGCCGAGGCCTCCAGGGCCGAGGTCACCGTGGAGCGCTTCGGAAAGACGCTGCTGGTCGTCATCAGCGACGACGGCGTGGGCGGCGCGGAACCCACCGGTGGTACCGGGCTGGCAGGGCTGGCCAAGCGGATCGCCTCGGTCGATGGCACGCTGTCGGTCGACAGCCCCGTCGGGGGGCCGACCGTCATCACCGTGGAGCTGCCGTGCGTGCCGTGATCGCCGAGGATTCCGTACTGCTCAGGGTCGGGGTGGTCAAGGTCCTCGAGATGGCCGGGTTCGAGGTCGTCGCCGAAGTGGGCGACGGCGAGGCACTGTTGGCCGCGGTGGAGGAGCACCGGCCGGACATCGCCGTGGTCGACGTCCGTATGCCCCCCGGTTTTACGGACGAGGGCGTGCGTGCCGCGCTGGTCATCAGGCAGCAGTGGCCACAGACCGCGGTGTTGCTGCTCTCGCAGTATGTGGAGGAGCGGTACGCGGCCGATCTGCTGTCCGCCAACACCTCCAGCATCGGCTATCTGCTCAAGCAACGCGTCGCGGACGTGGAGGAGTTCGTGGGCGCGCTGCGCCGGGTCGCGGCCGGCGGGACGGCGCTGGACCCGCAGGTCGTCTCGCAGCTTCTGGTGCGCCGCCACAGCGGCCCGCTGGACCGGCTCACCCCGCGGGAACGCGAGGTCCTGGAGCTGATGGCGGGCGGCCGGTCCAACGCCGGGATAGCGGGGCAACTCGTGGTCAGCGAGAGCGCGGTGGCCAAGCACATCAACAACATTTTCGCCAAGCTCGACCTGCCGAAGGCGGACGCCGACCACCGCCGGGTGCTCGCCGTACTGAGCTTCCTCGGCGTGGCCTGATCTCGGCCCACCCTGCGGACCGCATCCCCTGCCACTTGGGCCTTTCCAGCCTTTCTCCGGCATGACATCCGGGCGTCCGAGGTGGTGCCGGCGCGTCCCGGGACTCCGTGCCCAATATCGCCAACCGTGGGGTGGCGGATGCGCCGGGTCCGGTCCGGGCCAAGCAGATCGTCCCCAGGATCGGGCTTGCGGCCGAGGTCGGGAAGATCGAGGGCACGCGGTCGAAACTGAAGCGGCTGGTGGAACGGGGCTGGCTGGACGAGGACGCCCCGTGACTGTTTACCCCGGCCCGCCGCCGGACGGCTGTCACGCCCAACTCCCTTTAATAGAAGGGCTCTTCCGCCTGCATTCGAAGGTGCCAACCGTGTCGGATGCAGGATGAGAAGAGCCCCGGAGATGGAACAGTACGACACTCATGCCACCGCTGACCCCTTTGCCTGCTCGGTCAACGCCTTCGAGACGCTGATGGGCACCCTGTCGGGTGACCAGGCGAGCGAGGAGGCTGGCCAGTCGGTCACCGTTACGCCGGGTGGGACGGCGGCTGCTGACTGGTTTCCCGGTCAGGCGGTTCGGCGACCGAAACCTGAGCGGGGCGCAGGAGTTGATCGCCGATCCGGTAGCCGCGGCGCAGCACGGTGGCGCAGGTTGGCTGCTCGACCGTGTCCGACAGTTCGTGGGTGACGGCCTCGTGCCGGGTGGGGTCAAAGGGTTCTCCCGGCATTCCGACGGTCTCCAGCCCGAGGCCGGCGAGATGGTTCTCCAGGACGTCGGCGACCGCCTTCAGACCGCCGGTCACTTCGCCGTGCTCGCGGGCCCGGTCGATGGCATCCAGGACGGGAAGCAGCCCGGCCAGAACGTTGGCCCTGCGATCTCCCGGATCGCCAGGCGATTGCGCTGCATCCGCTTGCGGTAGTTGTCGTACTCGGCCTTCAGTCGCTGAAGGTCGGCCGTGCGTTCGGCGAGCTGCGCCTCCAGTTCGGCCGCCTGGCCGCCCTGTGCGGGTCTCGCTCTGCTCCGAGAACGGCGCTCTTCTTCCCGCGACCGGTCTCCCGTTCGGCCGCCGCCTGGTCGGGTTTCCTCGGCTGGAGTGTGACCGGGGCGATGCGCCGGCGGATCACGACAGGCGGCGGCTGCTGTGGCGATCGAGACTTGTTCGGCCGGTTCATCGCTCGCCGCCCTCCGTCCTCTCGTCGTCGACGATCTCCGCGTCGACGACCTCCTCCTCGTCGCTCCCTTGCCCGGCCTGGGGCGCGGAGTCGGCGTCGCTTCCGGCGCCCTGTGCCTGGGCGTAGAGGGCGCTGCCGATCTTCTGCGAGGCTGCGGCCGCCTTCTCCATGGCGGTACGGATCGCGGCGGTGTCCTCGACCTTCAGCTTCTCCTTGACGTCCGCGAGGGCGGCCTCCGTCTCAGTCTTCACGTCACCGGGGATCTTGTCCGCGTTGTCGGACAGGAGCTTCTCGGTCTGGTAGACGAGCTGCTCGGCCTGGTTGCGGGTCTCGGCGGCCTCGCGGCGGCGCCGGTCCTCCTCGGCGTGCACTTCGGCATCGCGCATCATGCGGTCGATGTCGTCCTTCGGCAGGGCGGAGCCGCCGGTGACGGTCATCTTCTGCTCCTTGCCCGTGCCCAGATCCTTCGCGGTCACGTGCATGATGCCGTTGGCGTCGATGTCGAATCCGACCTCGATCTGCGGGATGCCACGCGGGGCCGGCGGCAGGCCGGTCAGCTCGAACATGCCGAGCTTCTTGTTGTACGCCGCGATCTCGCGCTCGCCCTGGTAGACCTGGATCTGCACGGACGGCTGGTTGTCCTCGGCCGTCGTGAAGATCTCGGACCGCTTGGTCGGGATCGTGGTGTTGCGCTCGATGAGCTTGGTCATGATGCCGCCCTTGGTCTCGATACCGAGGGACAGCGGGGTCACGTCGAGGAGCAGTGCGTCCTTGACCTCACCCTTCAGCACACCCGCCTGCAGGGCCGCGCCGATGGCCACGACCTCGTCCGGGTTCACACCCTTGTGCGGGTCCTTCCCCGTCAACTCCCTGACCAGATCTGTCACCGCGGGCATGCGCGTGGAACCGCCCACCATAATCACGTGATTGATCTCCGAGACAGAGATCCCCGCGTCCTTGATCGCGCTGTGGAACGGGCCCTTACAGCGGTCCAGCAGGTCCTGAGTGAGCCGCTTGAAGTGGGCGCGCGTCAGCTTCTCGTCCAGATGCAGCGCGCCCTCGGACGACGCGGTGATATACGGCAGGCTGATCGTCGTCTCCGTCGCTGCGGACAGCTCGATCTTCGCTTTCTCCGCCGCCTCGCGCAGCCGCTGCGTGGCCATCTTGTCCTTGGACAAGTCGATACCGTACGCGTTCTTGAACTGCTTGGTCAGATAGTCGACGATCCGCTGGTCCCAGTCGTCACCACCCAGGTGCGTGTCACCGTTGGTGGACTTCACCTCCACCACGCCCTCGCCGATCTCCAACAGCGAGACGTCGAAGGTGCCGCCACCCAGGTCGAACACCAGGATCGTCTGGTCGCTCTCCTTGTCCAGACCGTACGCGAGCGCCGCGGATGTCGGCTCGTTGATGATCCGCAGCACCTTCAGGCCCGCGATCTCACCGGCCTCCTTCGTCGCCGTGCGCTGGCTGTCGTTGAAGTACGCCGGGACGGTGACGACCGCGTCTGTCACGTCCTCACCCAGGTACGCCTCGGCGTCCCGCTTCAGCTTCTGTAGCACCCGCGCCGAGATCTCCTGCGCCGCGTACCGCTTGCCGTCGATGTCTCCGGACTCCGGGAAGCGCCACTTGGTCTCGCCCATGTGCCGCTTCACCGACCGTGCGGTGCGCTCGATGTTGGTCACGGCCTGGCGCTTGGCGACCTCACCGACCAGCACCTCACCCTTCTGCTTCGAGAAGCCGACCACCGACGGTGTGGTCCGCAAGCCCTCTGCGTTGGTGATGACGGTCGGCTCGCCGCCCTCAAGGACGGCGACCACGGAGTTGGTCGTACCCAGGTCAATGCCTACCGCCCGTGTCATCACTCGCTCCCTTCAAACGTGTGTTCCGGATACGTGACCCCCTCGGCTGTCGGCTACCCGAGGGGCAGCCGGAACGAGGAGCCGACGGGGCGGGGGGACGGAGAGCGGGCCCCTCTCGACTTTGCTGCCGCTCAGACGTTGATCTCCTTGGGTGAGCCGTTTCCGGCCCTGATCTCGATCTACGCGGCTTGGGCCGCTCGGCGACCGGAATGGTCAGCCGCAGCACGCCTCCGTCGTAGGAGGACGGTCGGTGTCCAGCGTCTCGCCCAGGAACAGCCGCCGGCTGAATGGATCCGGTCGGGCGCTCCGCGATCAATACATCGCTGCCGTCGCTGGACGCGCTGGTCCGGCGCTCCGCCTTCACGGTGAGCACGTTCTGTTCGACATCCAAGTCGATGGAGTCGCGCTCAACGCCAGGCAGGTCCAACTCGACGACGAAGGCGTCGCCGTCACGGAAGGCGTCCATCGGAGTCACCGGGAGCCTCGTCGCGGTGCCGAACACCTGCCGTGTCAGCCGGTCCATCTCGCGGAAGGGATCGATTCGCCTGAGCATCCTGTTCGCCCCTTTCCAGTCGGTTATGACCATGGCGATACCACCTATATAACTCGCCGCAATAAACTTGACAAGGGCACAGTCAAGGTTGCGCCGATGCAGACGTGACGGACGGAGTGGATCCTGAGGGCAGGAGGGCTTTGCGATGGCGCAGCGGCACGAGGCTACCTACAGGATGATCGCGGGCCTGCTCGACAGCAGCCACATGATGACCCTGGAACAGCTGCCCGTCCGTGTGTCGACGTACGCGGCGGCAGCCGGACTGCACGACATCCAGATCTACCTGTGCGACGTGCAGCAGGACGTACTCCGGCTGTTCGCCGGCTGCGGACCCGATACCGCCGGACGCGTCGAGACCGGGCCGCCCGAACTGCGCGTGGACTCCACACTGGCCGGGCGGGGATTCCAGAACGGCGAGGTCCTCCTCGTTCCCCGGACTGGGCGGGAAAGCCTCAGGAAGCCCTTCACGTCGGCGACGTGGGTTCCTCTTAGGCTCGGCACATGACCGAGAACGAGATCCAACTCAAGGCCATCGCCGCACTCACAGCCCTGCGCGGTGGCGTCGGCGCGGGCTACGTCTCCGACTTGCTCGGCGAGGTCATCCCGACACACTTCCTCGTCCCCGACACCGCAGATCCGGCGGAGGTCGGTCTGGCCGTGCTGAACCAGCTCTCCGAACCTCTGAGCTCCCTGATCAACGGCTTCGTGCTGGCCTTCGAAACGGTCGCGGACGCGTACGACCGCACAGACCCGGTGACGCCCATCGACGCGATGCTGCAGGCGCTCGCCCTGGATATCGCACGCGACGCCGACTGATCCACACCGACGTCAGGGCCACTCGTTGCCCACCGCTTGGGCGCCCCGGTCCTCCAGCCGCGTACTGCCGCGCGAATCGAGCGGGCAGACGAAGACGTGGCCTTCGATGCGCGGGATCGGCCACACCTCGCCCCCACCGCCAAGGACGCGAACGAGTGCTCTGCCCGTGCGAGGTATTGATGTCACCGGCGATCACGATCCCCTTATCGAGAACGCGTTCGAGGATGTCGGCAAGATTGGTGGTCTGCGGCCCCGAGACGAGGCAAGCCCCCCTGCCTGAAAGTCGACGTCGGTCACGGCGTCGTCCCGGTCCTCTTTCCTCCTGGAGGGTGTTACGTCCTCTCATCCTCATCCTCATCCTCATCCTCATCCTCATCCTCATCCTCGTCCTCGTCCTCGTCCTCGTATCCGTCTTCCTCTTCTTCATCGTCCTTGTAGTCGGCGCCCTGCTCGTCCTCGTCCTCGGGCTCCTCGCCTTCTACGTCCTCCTGCTCAGCGGCCTCCTCTTCCATGGCGTCTTCGTGAGACACGACGACTTCACCATCCCGAATTTCGCCGCGCCAGCCCTCGGGCTCTTCCTGGGCGAGGGAGACGTATCGCTGAAAGTGCTTGAAGTCGAGTCGCATTCGGCGCCCTTGGGCGCGCCACAGGTTGCCCGTCTTCTCGAAGAACCCGGACGGGTAGTACTCCACGACCAGGACGATTCGAGTCAGGCTGGGTGCCAACTCATGGAAGCTGACCGCACCACGGGTTGTGCCCTTGGCTCCCTCGGATGTCCATACGATGCGGTCGTCGGGAATCTGTTCCTGGACAGTCGCTTTGAAGCTGCGCGAGGAAGGGCCAACTTTGACCTTCCAGTCACTGGCCATCTCGTCGTTCTTCGAGACGTCGCGAACGCCCTTCGCGAAGCTGCTGAACTGGTCGTACTGCGTCCAGTAGTCGTACGCGACGCGCAGGGGCACTCCCACATCGAGAGCCTCGATGATGTTCATGACTTTGCCGCCGCTTGACTTACGTTTCCCCTTTCCGCCGCCGAATGCTTCCTTGACCTTCCCCACGACGTTGTCCTTGAGGCCCTTGGCTTTCTCCCCGACGAATGCCTTCAGGGGAGAGTCGCCCTGGAGGATGCGGGAACCGATTGCGGGAAGCGATCCGCTCTCGGCCACGTCGGTGAGCTGCTCCGTGACGTCGGTCAGTTTGTCGCCCGCCTTCTCGGCGAGTCTCTCCACTTGCGCAGTGAGGAAGTTGGACAGCTCTTCGCGAAGCCGACCCGCACCTGACTTTTCCACTGCGGGCTGGGCACTTTCCGTCCTGGTCATGACTGGCTACCTCCGACGATCGGCGCGCTTGGATGCTGCTCTCTTCGACGGAGCCGTCTTTCGGGTCGCGGTCTTCTTCGCCGGAGCCGTCTTCCGGGCCGCCGTCTTCTTCGCCGTCCGAGGCTTCTCTCCTTGGGCGGGAGCGGCCTTCTTGCGAGCCGCGCCTCCTCTGGGCTCCCTTCTGGGCTGGGCTGATCGCCGAGTACTGCGCCGCTGCGGCTGCGTCTCTTCCGGTGCTTCCTCTTCCTCGTACTCTTCTTCGTCGTATTCGTCTTCCGGCTGTCCTTCTTCTTCAGGCTCTTCCTCTTCAGGCTCCTCCTCTTCCTCGCCCCCCTCGTCCTCCCCCTCGTCCCGCCTCTCGCCGAGCCGGGCCGTACGGTCGCTGAGAGCGTCGGCCAGCGAACTCATGCCCCGGTCGGCAGCGGCTGTCACTGCCTTTCGGCCCGCGTCGAGGACTTCCCCTTTCAGCTGCTCCTGCAGCTCGGCGAACTGGGGTATCTCGCCGAGTCTGCGCATCCCTTCGGCGGCAAGCTGTCGGGGTTCAAGGCCGAATCGTTTGCCTGCCAGATAGGTTGCAATGGTCAGGGCAAGCCGGCCCTTCTTCGTCCGGCCCAGCACATAGCCGCCCACTACTGCGGCCGCGAGGGTCACCTTGGCTGTGTCATCCATGAGTGCGTCACCTTCGATCGTTCGGCTCGGGGGCCGACTTCTGCAGCATGCAGCCGGGCGAGCAGCCGTTGCTCTTCCCGTTCGAACTCCTCCAGGCTGTTGTCTCCGTCTTCAAGTTCCTGGTTCAGTAGAGCCAGCTGAGCACGGAGCACTCCTGGGTCGTGCAGCTCGCGCTCGACAGCATCGCTGAGCTTCTCCGCCACCCAGACCACGCCGCGGACCGGTGCGATGGGGAGCGCGGGCAGTCCCATGTCAGACTCCGGCGGTCCGAACGTGAGTGCCGCTCGACGTGTTCGCGGTGCGCGTCGGAGAATCGCTCCGCCACGCATCGGAAGTCGCTGCTGTGGCCGCGTTGACGGAAGGAACCGCGTCGGAGAGACAGTCCAGTGCAGCGACGTGCCCCGTCTCGCCGACAACCAGTTGACCGCGCACGGTCTCCTCGTCCGGAGTGACCATCCCGAACCGCATCGGCAGTACTGGGCCTTCGTCCGAGAGGCGCAGCAAAAGACCTTGGTGAGCCAACACATCACGCCGCCGGGCGCAGAGCTTGGGAGGAGCCTCACTGACGACTGCGGCAACCTGCCCGTGCCGGACCGTCCGCAGAGGGGCGGACGGGGTGCCCACACCGCCGGCATTCCTCGGCAGCGGTCGCAGGCATGGGTCGTCCTTCCGGTTGTTGGGCAAACCTGGATCACTCATCGGCGGACCCCCACCGCTAGCGGCGGACCCTGCGGTACCCCATGGGTTCGCCACCCCGATCGAGCTGTACCTCGCAGGAGGCAAGAAGGCTCGCTGTGTCTGGAATCCGGGGCAGCTCAAGGACGTCCACGACGACGCACCAACCGTCCACGACACACGTCTCACCGCTGAAACGCCCTCCGTGGGATGGTCGATCAACCCATTCAGGCTCCGACAGGCAGCACGGGCAACATGTTCCGCTCCACGCACGAGTGGCGTGCGGCGAGCGGCTGTCGTCAAGGATCTGCGAGGTCCAGGCACAGGTCGTGCGGTCACAGTGCCCGCCGGGTGTACATGGGACCCCCGCGCCGACCCAGCGGGGGTAGGGATGCGGCAGCCCAAACCGGAATCGGCCGCAGATTCCCTGATCTCGCAGGGCCAACGTCAAACGGTGAGTCGACGACGTCCTGCCGCTCCTCAACGACGACGCGGTGCCGACGGCCGCTACCCATGCCCCATTTGGAAGGCCTGCAAGCATATTGATCCGAAACGCTTTGTGTTCATGCTCGTTGACGAGGTGTGAGTGATCTGGTGGGGGATGTGCGGACGTGGTCGCCGGGCGCGCAGGAGGCCGTGCGGTTGCTGGCGGTATCCGCGCTGGCGGAGGGCCGGGACCGGGCGGAGGTCGCTTCCTTGTTCAAGGTGTCGGCCAGGGCCGTGGACAACTGGTGGGCGAAGTGGCAGGCCGGCGGACGCGACGCACTGCTGTCCCGTCCGCGAGGCCGCCGCACAGGCGAACACCAGGTCCTGTCCGAGACCGAGCAGGCCGCCGTCCGGCAGGCCGTCCTTGATCACATCCCCTGTGACCTGGGGCTTTCCGGTCAGCTGTGGACGCGGGGGCTGATAGGCGAGCTGATCTTCAAGCTGTACCGGGTCCGGTTCACCGAGCCGGGGGTGGGCAAGTACCTCAAGCGGTGGGGGCTGGCCTTCCAGCGTCCGGACAAGCGGGCGGTGGAACAGGACCCGGAGGCCGTCCGGATCTGGCGCGAGGAGACCTGGCCGGCGATCCGGGCCAAAGCGAAAGCGGACAACGGCGAAGTCCTCTTCGCCGATCAGGTCGGGGTCCGCTCGGACCAGGTCACCGGCCGCACCTGGGGCGCCAAAGGAGCCACTCCGGTCATCCGCCGTACCGGGAACCGGTTCTCCGTGAACGCGATGTCCGCGATCAGCACGAAGGGCCGAATGCACTTCATGGTCTTCACCGAGTCCTTCGACGCGAAGATCATGTGCCACTTCCTGGACCGGCTCGTCGGGCACTTCGACCGGAAGGTCCACCTGATCGTCGACCGGCACTCGGCCCACCGCTCGAAGACCGTCCGGACCTGGCTCGCCGACCACAAGGACCAGATCGAACTGCACTTCCTGCCTTCGTACTCACCCGAGCTAAACCCGGACGAGCTCGTCAACGCCGACCTCAAACGCAGCCTGCCCCACACCCACCGGGCCAGGAACCAAGCCGAACTCGCCGCCGAAACCCGCAGGTTCTTCCACCGTCGACAACGCCAACCCCACATCGTGCGCGGATACTTCGGCGGTCGGCACGTCCGCTACGTCCTCGACGAGTGAACCCCATGAGTTTCTGATCAATAGCATCATTGTGATGCCTACGAACGGATATGCCAGACCTTGCCGAAACAACCGCGGGGGCAGTCCTTCGAAACTCAGACGCTTGCCTGACTCAATCGGTGCCATGTGACAAGTAAGGCACAAGCAGGGGAGTTGCCTACAGGATCTCCCTCAACTGCTTCTCTGGTCCCCCCTCGACCACATCATCGCCGCACCGTCGAAGAGATACAGATGTTCCGCCATCACCAGGTCGTCATCGATGCCGACACTCGGCTCGTCGTCGTGGCCGGCCGACTGCTGCCTGGGAACCGCAACGACTGCAAGGCGTGGGAGGAATCCGGCGCCAGGGCCGCAGCTGGCAGGACACTCACGATCGCCGACAGCTGCTATCCCGGCATGGGATCCGACTGGAACGAAGCGCACAACAAGTCCCACGAGCAGGTCCGTGCCCGTGTCGAGCACGTCCATACCCCTGGAAGATCCTCCGCGACTGCTGGCTCAGAGGCGCCGAAGTCCACCACGCCATGCACGGCATCGCCCGGATGCACCACCTCGCCCTCGCCGGATAGATCAGCAGGCCGCACCGCGGCCGACCACACCCGAGGCGGCCCGAAGATGATTCACAGGGCGGCCGTTACCAGAGAACGTAGGGCGCCGTACCTGGACGATGTAGCGGCAGTGGAGGTTGAGCCTGCTTGTGTAGTGGCCCGGGAAAGGCTGCTACCAAACCCCGCTGAGATGGGGAGCCCTGTCCGTTTCGATGACCGCAGCCAGTATCGACCCTTACGATGCGCGCAGGTACGTCCACTTGGAGTAGAGGAGCATCGATGCCGAAGCGCGCATTCGTCAGTTTCGACTACGACTACGACAAGCCCCTCAAAGACTTGCTGATCGGGCAGGCCAAGAACCCTGACTCCCCCTTCGAGGTATATGACTGGTCGATCAAGGAGGCATCGCAAGACTGGAAAGTCAAGGCTCGCTCCAGGATCCGGGCGTCCGACATCGTCATCGTGATCTGCGGCAAGCACACGCACCAGGCCGTCGGCGTGGCCATCGAGCTCAAACTCGCCCAAGAGGAGGGGATCGAGTACTTCCTGCTGAACGGGTACAACGGCCAGACCGGCAAGAAGCCAACCACAGCGACGGACGGCGACAAGATCTACAAGTGGACGTGGCCCAACCTCAAGACGCTCGTCGGAGGGGGCCGGTGACAACGCCTCCCGACCCAGCCCAGCGTACGGAGGTCCTTGAGCTCTACAAGCTAGCCGTGGAGATGGCCGACCGCGTCTCCGCGCGCCGGGGGACTGCCAACGCCTTCTTCCTGTCCGTGCAGACCGCGTTCGTCGGCCTCGTCGGCTTCGGATTCCCGGAGCTCGCCAAGTCCCCCTGGTGGGCGGCGGTCGCGGTGGCTCTGGCCGGCATCACCCTGTCCGCCACCTGGTGGCTCCAGCTTCGTAGCTACCGGGACCTCAACACGGCGAAGTTCAAGGGCATCAACAAGATCGAGGAACGCCTCCCGGTCAAGATCTTCGCGGACGAGTGGGAGGCCCTGCGCCGCGATCCGGTTGTCGGCTGGCGCAGGCGCTACGCCGAACTGGGTACATCCGAACGCGTCGTGCCTCTGGTATTCGTAGCGGCGCATCTCCTTCTGCTTGCGGGCACACTGACCGTGTGACCTACCTTGACTCCCTCGCCACCCTGATCCGGTCCTGCCTCCCCCCCGACGCCGAGCCTCCCGAGGACTCGGCCGCGCTGTTCCGCCTATACGCCGTGCTGCTGAACGCCAAGGGGGAGCAGGTCACCGACGAGGATGTCCACGACGCCTGGTGCGCATGGATGCAGACAGTGAACAGTACTCACGAAGCGCTGGTTCCCTTCAGCGATCTCGATCCGGAGATCCGCGCCTTCGACACCCCGTACGCAGAAGCCATCCGGTTGGCCGCTCGCCAGACAGGCTGCGAGACGAACCCGTAGGCACTTCCAGGCACTCCGGCGACAGGTGCGGCGGGATCGGGGCACCGTTGGTCCCGCACTCTCGCCCCCTTCCGGCCGACTCCAGGGTCAGGCCGCTGGTCGCGTCCTGACAGGTGGCCCAGTGACTTCGCTGTCCGTTCCGCAGGATGGGCCCGGCAGCGGGACCAGCGCCCCGGAAACGTACGCGCTGGCTTTGTTCACGAGAACCGGTTCTGGCTCACTTTCCGGGAAGGGCTGACTGAGTGTGATGTCAATGGCTCCCCAGGCCGTGAGCAACGGACAGTCGGAGTCACGTGCCCACGGCCTCGCTGCGACGTCTGATCGCCGTTCTCTTGGTGGCGTCGCGACGGCAGACTATGAAGGTGGACTCTGGCCTTTACCCTGATCTGGTTGCTGCGGGCAGCCTGGGCGCAGCGCTGGAACAGCTGGCGGCCGAACTCGGTGCCGATCTCGCAGTGGTACCCGGCGATTGGGGCCCATTCGTTTCGGCGGGCATCGCCTCGTCGGTCTCCTGAGTCGAAAGAAGCGTCAGAAGCGCCCGCAGACCCGGATAAACACGCGGCTCCGATGCAGCTGATGCCGCTGCTTTGCCCCGAGGGACCCCAAGTCCAAGGCCGCCGAGAACTGGACCGGGAAGTGGGAGTGCGGCCGTCTCGCTTGATCCTGTGTCCTGCCTGCCAGACCCCCCTGGAGAACAAGGCGGCCGCGGCGGCCGCAGGACAGACGGAGAACGTACGTCTCGTCTCCCAACCGCCCACCGAGACCCAGTGCGCACCGATCCCCGGTGCGTGATGGTCTATCTGCCCGGCCAACAGCCAGCCCCATAGGCCCGCGCGCAGCCCCGCCGACGCGCGAGAGGGACTTGCCGACCACCGATCCCCGAGGCGAGGCATTCCGGCTGACGGTCATCGTCAGTTCTGGCCATCGGGATGGAGGGCGCCGACTGCCCCAGAACCACAGACCTTTCTTGCTGGCCATGCCCTCTTCCTGCTGTCCTGCCCCAGCCCGAGAAAGGGAGCTCAGATATGCAGGCCCTTGCAGGACGGGGCACGGAGGTACCCGAGCTGCCCGGCCCCCAAGGCCGGGCAGCGGAACCGCCCACCGGCACCCGCCACGCCTCGCTTTTGAGCGTCACGGCCCGTACCACCCGAGACTCAGAGCCGCTGCAGCTGTCCACGATCCGTACCAAGAGCCTGCGCGCCGACGCAAAGGCCGCCGAACGACTCCGCCACGAACGCTTCGCCCCCGCCACCACGGGTGGAGGCGGGGTCCGACTGCCCGGGGATGGTGGGGCCGGTCTGGCTCAGGGCTGCTCGGCGCCCCGGATCGTCAGTGGTCATTTCTGCCCGGCATCGTCGATGAGGCGCCCGCCAGGATGCTTCGTAGATGGTTCATGAGTGGAGTGAGGCGACTCTTGGCGACAAAACTGTCCATCCGAAAATTTCCGCTCACTGTAGAGGTGTCCAGGGAAATCAGATGAGGTTCGCAATCACTGGTGAAATAGACCATGGAATTGAACCAGAACGCCCGATCGGCTGGAGAGGAAAGGTAGTCCGGCAGTTCGGGAAGGAGGGGCGTCTCCCAGGACTCGCCGTATCGGCTCTTGAGTTCGTACAGCACGCCTTCCGCCTCCGCGACACTCGAAGCCTTGAAGCGTCGGTATTCAATCGGGTCCGTCACCAGCAGGACGAGCCGTGTGGGGTGTCTGCGGCGGAGGACCTCGGCGTATTCCCAGAGCGTTCCCGGTCCGGGGCCGGTCCCCATGACGATCACACCCGCGTTCTCGATGAGCCGGCCGACGGTGCCTTTCCAGTCGTCGAGCGGTAGGTACATACGCGCCGCCCCCGCGCCGCCCGGCACCTGCTCACCGGGGCTGCCGACCGCCAGCAGCGGCCCGAATTCGGTGAACAGGGCGCTGATGCGTTCCTCGTGGCTGCGGTGGGACTGCATGATCCACGTGCCCGGGTTGTTGAAGAAGTTCAGGTTCTTGCCGAGGGGCGTTGCCGCGGAGGCACCGACGTCCTGGTTGAACGGCCTGAGATAGAGGACGTACGACCCGCTGGAAATGTGGTCCGGGGACGTGACGATATTGGCCAGGTACCGGTTCGCCTTCATCGCCGGGATGGAGGCGAATACCAGGACTGCGGCACCGCCCGTTCCGACCAGCAGGAAAATCACGAGAAGGATGTACCAGGGGGGCCCGTGATATCCGGGCAGGTCGGGAATCGTGGATACCGATTTCATTCCCAGGGCGGCGAGGAGCAGTACGGCCGTTCCCCCAAGGCGCATCGCCCAACTCGCTGTCCGCAGGGCCCAGCCGTGGATCCGGCGGCGTCGGGGGAGAGGCGCGCCGTTGCCTGCGCCCGTCCCGAGCAATCGCTGGGCTACGCGCCAGGCGGCCAGCGCTGCCCAGATGTCCGAGCCGCCGACGCACAGGCTCATGAGGTCGAGGAGAAGGGTGTGCGGTGAGGACAGGTGCGACACCGTCGCCACGAGGTCGCCCACCGCGAGACGCAGGCTCACGAGCACGACGGCGAGCCCGGCTGTTCCGGTCGCCAGGCTCGTGAGCTGGATGGAGCCCACGCGCAGCTTCTGCGCGGTCGACAGACGCCTCGATGGTCCAGGCGTCGCCAGCCCGAAGTGCCGCCTGGCGGCATTCCCGGCGACCGCTCCGAGCCGGAAGGCGACGACACCGACGGCTGCGGCGGACACGCTGAGCGCGAGAACGAGGAGGAATTCCAGGCGGTCCGCTCCCGGCCGGGCCAGGGTGACCGAGGCCGCGTACACGGAGAGGGCGACCAGTCCGGCGCCTGCCGTTCTGCAGAGCCAGTGGGCCAGGCGCAGCGTCCACCCGGTCCAGAGCGCGGCCCGCGTCACAGCTCGTCCCCGTCGGTCGGCCGTGCGACGCAACTCCCGTCCTGCCAGGAACACCGGTACGGAACAGAAGGCGATTCCGAGATTGACCAGCCACGTGGACCCGCCGCCCGCAGTAAGCAGGAACATCTGCCCGCCCAGGACGAAAAGCCAGGCGCTGAGCCAGAACAGAGCGCCACCAGCTGTTCGAAGCGATCTCCGTCGGGGGTGTGGGGCGGGCTCCTCGGAGGCGGGTGGGGCGAGTGCGGCATCAGGGCCGGGCAGCGCGGCGGGAACGGCAGCCCACGCCCCCAGGCCGAATACGAGCAGGGCCAGGACGATGCATGCGTGATCGAGAAGAAAGACGGAAAGATACGTGCGCGGTACGGAGCCACTGCCGGACGCCGGCCAGACGCCTGCGGGACGGGAAAGCGGCGCCGCCACGACCGCGAGGGTGAGGAAGAGGGTCCCCAACTTGAAGCAGCCCGACGCCACCATGTCGCGCGTCCATAACCATGCCCGTTGCTGGTATCCGCGGGCCTTGCTGCTGGCTTCACTCACCGTGAGTAGCCCCCCTGCCTCAACGAGTTCACGATAGAGGGCACTCGCGAACGCGGGCAATCGCTTCCCATTCATCGTCCGCATCGGTCCCGCTCGCGCCCATCGCGGCGACCCGCGCCGTCTTCAGCGGGTGGCCGCTCGGCGCCCGGTCGGCCGCGATCCGTAAGCCCGACGCGGCGATGTTCTGCCACCTCGCAGGACGGCTGACACTCCGCCTGACCCGCAAGGGCGCGGCCGGAGGGCGTCCGGGCCCGAATCATCTGCAGCGAGGAGCGCACACTCTGCGGTCGGCCCACACCGCGGGAGGGTCGAGGCGAGCGGGCGTGACGTGCTCGCGGGCGTGACGAACATCCCTCACGCGGAAACGTAACTGTGAGAGTTCTTCTGCGGCCCGGGATGGGTTGCTGCCAGGCTCGACGCTTGTGATCCGGCATGACTCGAAACATAACTGGCGCCCCAGCGGCTGCCGTTCCCCCGAGATGTCTGCCGGACGCGGGCGTCGGCCTGGCCCACCCGTTGGCTTGATCAGCAGCTTGTCCGCCTTGCGGCGTGACTCATCACAGTTCCGCCACGCGGTGACTCCACCCAGGCCGACGCCACCTCCAGCCGTCCGCCCAGTAAGGAGAACAACCGCGTGGCCATCCTCGCAGAAGAAGTCGACGGGGTCATCGGCGTCGACACCCACCGCGACACCCTTGCGGCAGCAGCCGTCAGTCCCATCGGCGCCGTGCTGGCCAGCACCGATTCACCCGCCAACGCCCGCGGCTACCGCCGTCTCCTGGACTTCGCCCGCGAGCACGTCCCCGGGCGGCGCTGCTGGGCTCTGGAGGGTATCGGCAGCTACGGCGCCGGCCTCGCAGTCTTTCTCGACCAAGCAGGCGAGCGCGTCGTCGAGGTCTGCCGGCCCAAGCGGTTGCCCAATCGGGGCGGGCGCAAGACGGACATGCTCGACGCCATCCGGGCCGCGAAGGAAGCGCTGGCCACCGAGCATCTGATCCAACCCCGGCTTCGCGGCGAACGCGAGGCCCTGCGGGTCCTCCTTGCCACCCGTCATGGCGCTGTCCTCGCCTCCACGGCCGCGATCAACCAGCTCAAGGCCCTGATCGTCTCCGCGCCGGATGGGCTCCGAGCCGAGCTACGGAAACTCAAGCGTCCGGCCCAGATCGCCTACTGTGCTCAGCTTCGGGACCGTCCGGCACAGAGCCTTGAGCACCGGATGACGGCGCGGGCCCTGCGATCCACTGCCCAGCGCATCCAAGCCCTACAGGCCGAGGCCAAGGATCTCGAGAAGGACATCCACGCCCTGGTCGCAGACATGGCTCCGGAACTCCTCGACCTGCTCGGCGTCGGTCCGATCACTGCGGCTCAGATCCTGGTCAGTTGGTCCCACCAGGGACGATTTCGTTCCGAAGCGGCCTTCGCCTCCTTCGCCGGCGTCTCACCTATTCCCGCATCGTCCGGACTCACGAACAGGCACCGGCTCAACCGCAGCGGAGACCGGCAGCTCAACCGGGCCCTGCACACCATCACCTTGATCCGCATGCGGCTCGACCCCGCCACGAAGGCGTACGTCGCCCGGAGGATCACTGAGGGAAAGACTGCCCGCGACGCGCAGCGATGCCTCAAGCGCGTCATCTGCCGCCAACTCTTCAAGACCCTCGAACGGATCGACCGCCCCGCACTCAGGAGCATCGTGGATCTTGTTCAAGCGGCTTGACACGACATAGCAGCCTCGGGGGCGAGGGGACGGGCCGCCCGGGCGGGGTCTGCGGCGCGCCCGTTACGACTGGGCGTGCGGATTCCACGTATTGCAGGCCGCAGTCCGGCAGAAGGCCTACCGCCGCTGGTGAAGTCGGCCCGGGGCGCGGTTCCGATCTTTCGACCGGCCCGTTTCCCCGGAGCCGCTTCCCGAACCGGGCATGCGACTTGGCACCGCACCCGGCTCTCCACAAGCCCCGAGGGCTTCGTGGTGGTTGTTCTCATCCCGTGGCGTCCCAGGGGGTGGGAATCGTCAGGCCCCGGTAGCGGTAGCGAGTGGTGCCTACCGTGATCGGGTTGAACAACTCCCGGGTCTCCCCGGTCCACCATGATCTACGGCCGCAGTAGCGGCGGAAGATCTTCCTCCGGCCCGTCTTGGGGTGCTTGCGCTGTACCCATCTCCAGACCGTGTGCCACATGTAGTTGCGCAGGTAGGAGAAGGTCGCGTAGGAAACCCCGGGCCGGAAGTAGGCGCACCAGCCCCGCACCGCCGGGTTGATCCGGGCGAGCAGGGCGTCGAGCGGCTGGTTCGTGCCGACCTCCCGGCACAGTGTCTTGACCTTGGCCATGATGGCCCGCAGGGCCTTCTTGGCTGGGTAGGTGTAGACGTAATACCGGTTGGTGCCTGGCTTTCGGTGGCGCTGGATGTGCCAGCCGAGGAAGTCCAGGCCCTGCTCGATGTGGGTGATCAGAGTCTTCTCCTGGGACAGGCGCAGGCCCATCGTGGTGAGGACTTCGGCGATCTCTTCGCGTAGCGTTTCGGCGTCTGCCTTGGTGCCGTGAACCATCAGGCACCAGTCGTCCGCGTACCGGACCAGCCGGTAGTTGGGCAGACCTCGGCGTCGACGCCTGCGGCGCTCGTTGAGATCAGTTCCGGCGCCTCCCGGGGCCTGGGCGATGTGCTCGTCCAGGACCGAGAGCGCGACGTTGCTGAGCAACGGCGAAAGGATCGAACCCTGCGGGGTGCCGGTGTCGTTGTCCCGCAGCAGGCCGTCCTCACTGAGGATGCCCGCCTTGAGGAACGCCTTCACCAGGGCCAGGACGCGTTTGTCCCCGACGCGTGCCCGCACCCGCTCCATGAGAGCGGTGTGCGAGATCTCGTCGAAGCAGGCCTTGATGTCGCCTTCCACGATCCACTCGTACTTCTTGGACGTGAGCAGACGCACCTCTGCCACCGCGTCGTGAGCCCGGCGATTCGGGCGGAACCCGTAGGAGCACGGGAGGAAGTCCGCCTCGAAAATCGGCTCCAGCACCAGCTTCAAGGATGCCTGCACCACCCGGTCGGTGATCGTCGCAATCCCAGACGGCGGAGCTTGCCACCCGTCTTGGGGATCATCCGTTCCCGCACCGGCATGGGCTGGAAACTACGGTCCTTGATCTGCGACCGCAGCACGTCGAGGAACTCCTCGACTCCGACCCGCAACACGATGGACGACGCCGTGCGTCCGTCCACCCCGGCCGTGCGTGCACCCTTGTTACCCCGCACCCGATCCCAGGCCACCAGCAGGAAGCCGGGATCGGCAACGAGATTGTGAGGTCGGCCCGGGGCGCCCTGCTGGTGTTCCCACCAGCGGGTTTCCCCGGACCGCCTCCCGCACCCGGCGTGCCCGTCTCCGGGCACCGGGCGCTCCACAAGTCCCGTTGACGTCCGAACAGTTCAGATCATGCTCGCCCACGGAGTGGGAATCGCTGTCCCTCGGTAGCGATAGCGGGTAGTCCGCATCCGCCCCGGATCGAACAGCGCCGTATCGCCATCTGACGGCCACCACTGGCCCTGGCAATACCGGCGGCGCACTTGCTTCCAATTCGCACGCGGGTGTTTTCGGTGCAGCCAACCCATGACCCTGCGCCAGGTAAACGCGCGCAGGAAGTGGAAGGTGACACTTGAAACCCCGGGCTGGAAGTAGACACACCAGCCCCGCAGCACAGAGTTGAGATAGCGCAGCAGGACTTCGAGCGGCTGGTTCTTGTCCAATCGGCTGGCCGCCCTCACTTTTCCCGTGACGGACTTGACCGCCTTCTTGCTCGGGTAGGTGTAGACGTAGTACTTCGCCGTGCCTTGTTTTCGGTGGCGCTGGATGCGCCAGCCGAGAAAGTCAAAGCCCTCGTCGATGTGCACCAGCGTGGTTTTCTCCTCCGAAAGGCGCAAGCCCATCATGGAGAGAGCCTCGGCGGCTTCGTCGCGTATTGCCTCGGCATCGGCCCTGTCGCCTCGAACCAGAGCGACCCAGTCGTCAGCGTAGCGGATAAGCCGAAATGATGGCTCTCCCCGCCGCTGCTGCCGAGTCATCCTTCTCTGCTCTCGGTGACGTCGAGCGAAATGCTCATCGAGTACCGATAGTGCGACGTTGGCGAGCAAAGGTGAAAGGATTCCGCCCTGTGGCGTCCCTGTGCGCGATTCCCTGAAGAGTCCCTCTTTGTTGAGGATTCCGGCTTTCAGGAACGCCTTGACCAGCATCAGGACGCGCTTATCGGAGACCCGTTGCCGTACCCGGCCCATAAGCGCCGAGTGCGAGATTTCGTCAAAGCACGCCGCGATATCGCCCTCCACGACCCACTCGTATCGGTGAGGCGGGCTGGCGAAGGTGCGGATCTCGGCGATCGCGTCATGAGCTCGCCGATTGGGCCGGAAGCCGTACGAGCACGGCTCAAAGTCCGCCTCGAAAATAGGCTCCAGCGCCAATTTCAGCGCAGCCTGAACAACGCGATCACGCACGGTGGGGATACCTAGGCGGCGCAATTTCTGTCCGCCCGCTTTCGGAATCATCCGCTCGCGGACCGGTAAGGGACGAAACCGCTGCGCTTTCAAATCTTCGCGGACTTCGGCCAGGAACTCGCCGACGCCTTGCCGCTCGATATAGTAGGCGCTCTTCCCGTCAACCCCTGCCGACCGTGCACCCCTGTTGTCCCGCACTCGCTCCCACGCAATCAGGAGAAATGCGGGATCACAGACGAGATTGAACAAATCACAGAACTGCCTGTCTGAATTGTCGGTCGCCCAACGGTGCAGCTTGGTCTGGATCTCTCGTACCCTGCGCTCCGCGCCGAACGACGTGAGCGTTGGTGCGTCGGTATTCACCGGCGTCCTCCGAGCATTCCAGCATCCGCCCTGCTGACTTGCTGGCCCCCTTCGCCATGTACGCGCCTTTCGCGCGCTCGGACTACTACGGGGCCTCCGCCCCACACTGCGGCCGACAGCCGACGACGGGCCTGCCCTTCGATGTCCTGGATGGAGCATCGTGAGGGCAGCCGCAGGTGGTTCCCACGTTCACCACCAACCGTTCGACGAGGGAGGTGCCCAGCTATACCCCGGCAGCCTCGCCACGAGTACGCCGCAGGCTTTCCTCGTGGCCTCCCCACCGGCCTATTCATCCCGGCTTCGGAGTCACCCGCCGCATGATCACGGCAGGTGTGCGCTGCGGACCGGCCCATATCCACCAGATTGAGCCGGCTCGACGCTTACGGAGCTTCACGCGCTGGTTCCTCTCGTACACCTTCTCGTCTCGCTTGCCGGACCCGACCCGTCTGGTAGTTCCGGAGCGTCCCGGCGTTGTCAGGACTGCTTTCCGCCCCTCCCGGCGACTCCCGGGTCAGGCTGTCCTCAGCTTCGTGGCCTTGCTGCGACAAGGCCACGGCGGCGGACTTTCACCGCCGCACGGTCAAGTAGCGCCTCGTGGCGCACGAACAGGTCGTCGAACCTGCGATGAGGATCATCACGAGCCCAACGGTGCAGCTTGGTCTGGATCTTCAGTACCTGACGCTCCGCCTCATACAAGGCGCGCTCCAGCTCGTCGGTATTCACCGGCGACCCTCCCGACATTCCAGTGCTTCGGCCACTGACTTGCTGGCCCCCTTTGCCCTGCGACCGGCTTTCCCGGCCTCCACGACGGGTCGTTACTCCCGCGACTACTACGGGGCCTCCGCCCCACCCACGGCCCTCAGTCGGCAACGGACCTGCCCACCGCCGAACCGGCTGTCCGGCGGCTCGGGCGACCGCGGATGGTTCCCACGTTCACCACGCAATCGATCGGTCAGGGAGGTGCCCAGCTCTACACCGGCAGCATCGCCACGCCTACGCCGCAGGCTTTCAACGTGGCCTCCCCACCGGAACAGGAAATCCGGCTTCGGAGTTAACCCACCTGTCCGAGGACACGCAGGTCACGCGCTGCATACCGGCCCGTATCCACCAGGTTTGAGCCGGCTCAATGCTTACGGAGCTTCAACCACTGGTTCGCTTTCGCTACACCTTCTGACCTCGCTAGTGCCGTGACCGCATTGGTTCGCCGGGTGGGATCCGGCAGGATCTTGTGCATGTTCGAAGAGAAGCTCGAAGCGCTCTCGCAGGTGATGGCCGAGCACATGGCCATGCCGTTCCCGCCAAGCTTCCGCGGCCTGGGCATCGAGGACCAGGACATGGTGATGCTTGATGCGGACGCCTGCGGCTACGCCCTGGGCGTTCTCAGAGGGCGTTAAGTCCGTTTCTGGTAGCGGCCGCGTCCGGGTTGCTTGAGGAATCCCTGACGGGCGAGTCGTCCCAGGCGGGAGCGGGTGACGTTGATCGAGGGCTCGTCGGTGGGCAGGCCGAGGTGCTCGTGCAGATCGTGGACGCGGAACACCTTGCCGGGGTGCTCGTTGAACGCGGTCACGATGCGCTGGTAGACGGTGGCGGTGGTGGTCTGTGCGGGGGCCGGTTCGTGGTCGGGTGGGGTGAGGCCGTCGATGACCTTGCGGGTGGCGGTGAGCTCGGCCAGGCGGGCTTCGGTCTCGGCGAGGGCGGTGGTGAGCCGCTCGATCTGCTCGCGCAGGTTGTCGGCTCGTGCGGCGGTCTCATCGTGTTCGGTCTGCAGCAGCCGCAGGAGTTCGCAGACGTTCACGCGGCCAGCTCCACGTCGTCACGCCATGTGGGGGTAGGGGTGGTGAGGCGGCGGAGCATGCCGGCGGTGGAGGCCCAGTAGACGCGGGAGGCCGCGTTGTCGGGCCGGTGGTCGTAGTCGCGGGCGAGGCGCCGGTGCAGCATGAGGGTGCCGTTGACCTGCTCGACCACCCATCGTTTCGGTTGCGGGACGAAGCCTTTGCCCTTGTCGTCGGGGTTGCGGCGGACCACCTCGACGGTGATGTCCTTCACCGCCCCGTGGATGATCACGGCGTCTTTGAAGCCCTGGTCGACGAGGACTTTTTCCAGGCGCATCCCGCATCGTTCGGCCGCCTGGTCCAGCAGGGCGATGCCGGCCTCGTTGTCGTGCGCGCTCGCGGCGAGGATCACCACACCGATGATCAGGCCCAGTACGTCGACGGCGAGTCCCCGCTTCCTGCCGGGCGTCTTCTTGTTCGCGTCCAGTCCCGTCGTCTTCTTCGGCACTCCGGCCGCCACGCGGACGGACTGGGTGTCGATGATCACCAGGGACGGGTCCTCTAATCGCCTGGACCGCTCCCGCACCTGGCAGCGCAGGATCTCCTGGATCCGCTGGTCAAGGCCGTCCTCGCGCCACACGCTGAAGTAGTAGAACACCGCCGACCAGGCCGGGAGGTCGTGCGGCAGGAGACGCCACTGACAGCCCGTCCGGTTCTGGTAGAGCAGCGCGTTCACGACCTCGCGCAGGTCGCAGGAGCCCGGGTCCCCGGTCGCCGACCGCGACACCCGATCCTGCTTCCACGCGGTGACCAGCGGCTCGATCAACGACCACTGCTCGTCGGACAAGTCGGTTGCGTACGGCATCCGTTCCATGCCCGCGACCCCATCATGCACACGACACGAAGCGAGGACGGAACCGACCCATCACCCACGAAAGAGCGACACCACATCATCAGGAACGGGACTTAACGCCCTCTCAAAGGCCCGCTCGACGAACAACGCGGTGAAGGCTTGATCCGGCTGACTGCGGTGTTCGAGAAGGTTCTCCCTGCGATCGACGACGAGTACGCGACCAGGTACTACACGCACGTCCGCGATATGGCTGTGCTGGCCGCCGAAGTCGAGAATCTGCGCGAGAAGTAGCCCTCCGACCTGGAAGGTTCGCCCGGCTCGTGGCCGCAGCGGTTGGATGTGTGCGGTGACGTCCGATCCGACCGCTGGAGGCGCTATGGCCGAGCCTGTCCGTGTGCGCAGGTTGACCGACCAGGAGGGGTAGAAGCTGCAGCAGATCGTGCGTCGGGGCAGCACCGGTTCGGTGCGGTTCCGGCGCGCGATGATGCTGTTGGCCTCGGCCGGCGGGAACCGGGCCCCGTTGATCGCGAAGCTGGTCCAGGCCGACGAGGACACCGTCCGCGATGTGATCCACCGGTTCAGCGAAATCGGCCTGGCCTGCCTGGACCCTCAGTGGGCGGGAGGCCGTCCCCGCCTGCTCAGTCCTGACGACGAGGACTTCGTCATCCAGACGGCCACCACCCGCCCAACCAAGCTCGGCCAGCCCTTCACTCGCTGGTCCATCCGCAAACTCTCCGCCTACCTGCGCCGCGTGCACGGCCGTGTGATCCGGATAGGCCGCGAGGCGTTACGGTGCCTGCTCGCCCGTCGCGGCGTCACCTTCCAGCGCACCAAGACCTGGAAGGATTCCACCGATCCTGACCGCGATGCCAAGCTGGACCGGATCGAGCACGTCATGGACCATTTCCCTGACCGCGTCTTCGCATTCGACGAGTTCGGGCCGCTCGGCATACGCCCGACCGGCGGATCCTGCTGGGCCGAGCAGGGCCGGCCCGACCGGGTCCCGGCGACCTACCACCGCACCCACGGCGTGACCTACTTCCACGGTTGTTACTCCATCGGCGACGACACCCTCTGGGGTGTCAACCGCCGCCGCAAGGGCACCACCAACAGCCTTGCCGCGCTCCGGTCCATCCGCGCCGCTCGCCCCGACGGCGCCCCGATCTACGTGATCATGGACAACCTCTCCGCCCACAAGGGCGCCAAGATCCGCCGGTGGGCGTGGAAGAACAAAGTCGAGCTGTGCTTCACCCCGACGAACGCCTCCTGGGCCAATCCGATCGAGGCGCACTTCGGGCCGCTGCGGCAGTTCACCCTGGCCAACTCAAACCACCCCAACCACACTGTTCAGACCCGCGAGCTGCACCGCCATCTGCGCTGGCGCAATGCCAACGCCCGCCACCCCGACCTCCTGGCCGCCCAACGCCGCGAACGAGCCCGCATCCGCAGCGAGAAGGGCCTCCGCTGGGGCGGCCGACCTTTGGCCGCGGCCTGAGGCTTCCCGCCATGACGGCCTACTCGGCCATCTCCTCGGGAGAAAGACGAGTGATCTTCTTTCCCGCTTCGGTCTCGACCAGGGTCAACGCGCCAATCCAGTTCCCGTCTTCGGGATACTCCCAGTTGGGCGCGTCTTCGAGAATCGCCGGAAGCTGATCACGAGGCACCAGCTCGCCGTGCTGGAAGCCGTTCTTCCCGGCGGGGGAGGTCCACGGCGCGAGTCGGCGGACCTCGATCCACCCACGATCGATGAGAGCGAGCAAGATTCCCGCCAGCTCGTTGACTGGTCGAGACTGGTCGGCTTCGTCGAGATCGCCCCAGACACCAGGCAGGATGTCGATCTCATAGGAATTGACCATGAAGGCTTCTTCAGACTTGGTCAATGTGTCCCACTCGTGCTTGCTCACTCAGCAATCGTCGCAGAGCCGGGGGCACGACAGGCTCCCTACACGGCTGACCAGACCATCCCAACTCGGAGCTCACCCTGACCGCCGGGACCCGGTGAACCTTCGCGGTCACAGCACTAGACGGGCCCGCACCGTCCGGTAGTCCCGGCACGTCCCGCCGTTGTCGGGGCCGCTTGCCACCCTCCCCGGCGTTCCCCGGGTCAGGCTGCCCCCAGCTTCACCAGGCCGCTGCGACGACCCGGCAGTGGTGGTCTTTCACCTCCACTCGATTGCATAGCGCCTCGTGGCGCACTCCCGTGCCACTGAACCTTGACCGTCTGCCACCGAATCTTGACGGACGCGAGTTACGACCTTGGGGGCAATTGAGGAGCCGAGTCATACCCTCTGATTGATCTTGCTGGCGCGATGGCAGTCGGGTGTCTCGTTGTGAGGATCGCGGTGGGTTCTCCATCGCGAGTCATGCCTGGCCACCGATGAGGGACTCTGAACGGACCGGCGACATGTGAGCCCGAGTCGGGCGGCACTCGTCTACTCGGCACCGGAGCGAGAGCGTCAGACGGACTGGCGGGAGCGGCCGGGGGGAAGCAGGGTGCTGGTCGGATGCCTGGCCGAAAAAGCCAGGTTCAGTGGTCTCGCCCTGTGGCGGGGTGTCAGCGGTTGTCGTCAGGCGCCGGGCCGGGCCATCCCGCGGAGGAGGTAGAGCATCCGGTCGGCGCGGCCGGGGGCGATGGGCAGGCGGGGGTTGCCGGTCTTCGGGGCGATGTCGCCGCGCCAGGCCAGGGTCATCTGGACAAGTTCGTGGCAACGGCCGTGTCCGGTCGAGACCGGCCACGGGATCCCGAGGTCGCGCAGGCCGGTGGAGAGGTCGGTGAGGACGTCGTTCGACCAGACGACGACGGTCTTCCCGTCCAGTGCCATGCGGATCTCCACCCCCACGGCCCCCACACCCAGATCCGCGTCTTCCCTGGCATCATCCACGGCCAGGAGGACCACGGGATCGTGCAGTCGTCGCCCTGCTGACCGGCCTGGCCAGGCCGTGACCGCCCGTGCGGGGCCGTCGTTGAGCAGGCGGAGCCCCTGCCCGCCCGCCTGCCGCTGGAGTTGCCCGTGCCGGTCCTCACGGCCCGGCCCGTGCTCGCGCGGCCCGGCCCCGCGCCCGCCGGGGACCGCGGCCCGGTCGAACGGGCCGCGGTCGACGGTGCGCTCGCCGCGGCCGGGCCCGAGACCCTGGTGCGCACCGACATCCCCCAGCCCGACGGCTCGGTGCGTCTGTACGCGGCGTGGACCGACGGCGGCAGGTCCCTGGCCAACCACATCGACCGCGTCGCGCTCGCGCGCGGGCTGGACGCCTAGACCCTCGCCAACAAAGAAGCCGAGTTCGAAGAGCTCCGCCAGCGGGTGACCCTGTTGGCTCTCGCCGGCGCTGTTCTCACCCAGAAGAAGGGCCCAGCTCCCGAGCCTTCTCCGGCCCCGAACAACGTCGTCCCCTTCCGCCCTCCGAGCCGCTGACCGCTCGACTTGCAGAGCCGCACCCGTCGCCTTGACGCTGGGGGCTGGCTCTGCGACCTCTGACGCCACCTCAGTCCAGTTCGTCCTCGATGAGCACGGTGAGCATCGCGTCCAAGTCGCTGTCGGTGGGCTCTGGGACGGCCCAGCCGTTGCTCTGCACGTGCTCGACGAACCCGGGATCGAGTGCCACGTGGGGGACTGTCACATTGACGGTCGGGCTGGGATGATCTCCGGGTTGGTGGGTCCGGGGAGGGGAGCCGATCATGCCTTCCACGGCACCGCCGTACAAAAGCCACCGGTACCCGGTGGAGGTCATCTCGCACTGCGTGTGGCTGTACTTCCGCTTCCCGCTCAGCTTCCGCGAGATCGAGGAGCTGATGCTCGAGCGCGGAGTGATCGTCTCCTACGAGACAATCCGCCGCTGGTGCCTGAAGTTCGGTCAGGCCTACGCCAACTCGTTGCGCCGGAGGTGCCCCCGGCCGGGTGACAAGTGGCATCTCGACGAGGTCTTCATCAAGATCAATGGTGAGTGGAAGTACCTGTGGCGGGCCGTGGACCAAGACGGGATGGTGCTCGACATCCTCGTGCAGGCCCGTCGTGACAAGGCCGCGGCCAGGCGCTTCTTCCGCCGGCTCCTCAAAACGACCGGGGCGGTGCCCAGGGTGATCGTCACGGACAAACTCCGTGCCTACGGCGCAGCGCACCGTGAGGTGATGCCCTCGGTGGAACATCGCTCGCACAAGGGGTTGAACAACCGGGCGGAGAACTCCCATCAGCCGACGAGGCAGCGTGAACGCGCGATGAAAGGATTCCGCAGCATCGGCGGGGCGCAGCGGTTCCTGTCCGCGTTCACCGGGATCTCACCCCACTTCCGACCCGACCGCCACCACATGACCGCCGGCCGCCACCGCCTCGAGATGACCATCCGCTTCACTATCTGGAACCACATCACCGGCAGCACCGGCCTGCCCGCCAGGGTCTGAACAACAGGCCGCCCCGGCCCCCGCTCGCCCTCAGACGATCACGCCCCCCGACAACGTGACAACGCCCTTCCAGGAGCTCACGCCAGCAACGCGCGCGTTCGATACCCCGTACGCTCACGCTATCCGCACGGCAGCTCGGGAGCTGGGCCAACGCGTTCCGTAACACGCCGAAGTCCGATCCGGCAGGTAATGTCGCCGATCAGGTCCCAGTGCCGGGATCGATGGTGAACCAACCGTCTTCCCGAACCATGTCATGTAGGCCCTGTCTCAGGGACAACTTCGCCGCCCGGCAGTGGTCAGCCGCAACGTCATCAAGGGCGCCGGGCAACCGCCGGGGCGGGCATCCTCGGGTCCGCCCCGGCATCGAAGCCATCGCAGATCTCCACGATCGTAGGGATTGAGCCTTGCCGATCCCCAGCCGGAGACCGACCTCGGCGGCCTTTGCCGGACGGCTGGCACGCTGGGTCTAAACGTCCGGGAGGCCAGAGCGCTTGAAGGGGACTTCCCCGCACAGTGCGGCGCCGCCGTCCGTAGTCCACATGCGGTCATCCCCGCAGGCATCATCGGGGGCGCCACCTGAGTACACCCTCGTGAGCCGGACGGTGTATTGGTAGTCATCGGGGATGGCAGCGTCGCATGGAGTGACGGCGTTGAAGTACATGGAGAGTTGCTCGCCGTCGACCTCGGCGAACATGCACTGGCCGACTGCGAAGTTCCGGTTCAGGCAGAGATCGGTGTCGGTGGCGTCGTCGTTGCTGTGAAACCACGTCATGTCGGAGGTACACTCCTCGTCCTGCTCGACTGATGCCACGACGAAATAGGCGTCGGTGTCAGAACAGTTGGTCGTCTCCGGCGTTGCAGGGATCCAGTCTGAGCCCGCGTCGTTGTAGTTACTCAGGCAGTCGTCGGTTTCGAGATCGCTGAATGCCATGTCCTCAGCACTGGATTCATCGGGTGCAGGTTCGTCGGGTGCGGGTTCGTCGAGGGTGGGGCTATCGGATCCGTAGCCGCCCTCGCTGCTGCTTCCCTCGCCAGTGCCGTAGTTGTCACCGGTCGTGGCCTGATCTGCGTCGTAGGTGGGCGATGGTGTGGTGCTGGAGATGGTGGACGTGCCGTTGGAATCGCTGCCCGTGTGAACCGCCCACACTGTGAGGACCACGAGAACGGCGATCGCTGCGGCTACTCCCGTGACGGTTTTCCCGTTGATGCCAGTGGGTGCGGATCCCGATGGCTGTGGTGGTAGTGCTGGTGCAGCCAAGGTCTGCCACTCGGTGATCCGCCTGATGACGAGGGTGACCAGTACGCCGGCCGCCAGGTACAGCACCGTGAGGACGGTGGACAGGATCGCGTTGGACAGCGCGTCCTGCTCGCTCTCCAGATTCGAGGCCAATCGCCATTGGATGGGCTTTATCACTGTGGCAGCAACGAACAGCGCCCACCAGGCAGCGACGAGGCCGACGGGAGCGGGCCGCCGGGGGGCGCTGGCCTGCCAGATGTCCTCCACGATCTGGTACGGGTAGAACAGGCTGGCCACCGGGATGGTCCACGCGCCGATCACCCAGCCCCGCGACCGGCGGTGTGCGGCAGCGCCGCTCATCAGTTCGGCGTTGATCCGCGCCCGCCACAACCAGACCAAGAACGCCACGCCGGCCGCGAGCAACACCAAGAGCGTCGGCCACGTCACCAGCTTGGAGACGAAGTCGTCCGCCTCCAGGTCCGCGTCCGTCGCGCCCCCGGCCAGGTAGTCCTGGATGACGAAGTACCCGCGCCAGTTGACATACGAAACCAGTATCTCGCGCACGAGCGATAGCAGGATCAGTATTGTCGCGGTGGTGGCCGCGCCTGTCAGGCGCACATGCATGCCCTGCTGTGGACTGTCCACCAATCCTCCAAGAGAGTGTGGGCTTCGACGTGACCGGGGCTGACCATGGCAGGGGTTGCGGAGCGTGTTCGTCCTCCTGCCCGGCTCCAGCTACGGGCGGTGTTACCAGAGGCCAAAGAGCTGCAGTACCCGGTACGGGATGGCCAGGGCCGTGAGCACCAGAAGCCCCTTCCCGAAAGTGGCCAGCATGCCGAGGTCGGCCCGCATGATGACGACCCGTCTGCGGACGCCCGCAGCCACCAACGCGGCCTTCATAGCGCGAGCCACGCGGTGTGCGGGCGAGATCACCAATAGGGACATCAGACCGGCTTTGATGCCTCGCGGGGCCCTTGCGCCGGGCGCGGGCTCCACCACCGGCTGCACATGCGGTGTCCACCCGGGCCCGAAGGCGATGGTGGCGGAAATCCAGGAGCTGTCAGCGGCCAACTCGTTCAGCCGGGACGGCGCCGGCAGGAGCTCGTCCAGCCGCTCGGCCACACCCGACAGCCGGCCCGGTGCCAGCAGGACCAGCTTGCGCGCGGGCTGGATGGCGAGAGCCTGCTCGACCTCCCACCACAATCCCTCACCCGGGCCCACGCTCAGCACGATGAGCTGGGACAGTTCCATCAGCTGAAGAATCGTCGGCTGCCAGTCGTCGAGCGGCAGATAGAAGCGCGCCGCGCCCAACTGTGGGAGGGGCTCCCCAGGCTTGCCCACCGCAATTACGGGGCCGAAGGCGCCCAGCAACCCCGCGAGTTGTTCCTCCCGGGAGTGGATATTGAAGTAGATCCCGTCGTCGACCTGAGCCGCGATGGAGTCATCGGCGAAGCTGCGCAGATAGAGCACGGGCTGACGAGCGTCGGCCCGCAGTGCGTGGACCGCGCTGCGGACCGAACGTGGGCGGGAGTGGCGCAGGATCAGGAAGCCGGCTCCCAGCGCGGCCAGCCCGACAGGCAGGAGGAGCACCTGCGTCGCCATCGGCATATCAAGATTCGATCGCTGGGCCATACCTGCTGCCACGAGGCCCGCCGCGAACAGCGCGTACCCGGCTCCGCTGGCCGCCAGGAACACCGGGCGGCGCCACCATGGCTGACGCGGGGCGAACCGGCCGACTATCCCGACGATCTCCGCAGCACCCGTCCGGTGGCGGTGCCGCAGCCATAGCGCCGGCACGGTGAGTACTGCTGCGGCCGCTCCCCACCACAGCGCGGCCGTGCCCGACGAGCTGAGGTCCCGGTCAAGCCGCGCCCGATCTTGCCCGATTTGCGCGACCAGGTTGCCCGCGTGCTCGCGAGCGGCGGAGACCTCGCCCTCCTCGGCGTAGCGGGCGGCGGAAGTGACCGTGGACCGGCTTTCCCTGGGCGGGGCGTTCTTCACGAACCACTCCGCTGTCGCGAGGATGTCAGCGCGAGCGGACACCTCCCCGTTGGCGTAGTGGTCCAGCGCGGTGACGAAGGCGGCACCCCGCGCCGAGGCATCGCGGAAATGGTCGCGGGACTGCAGGTTCAGGCATGCGGTGATCGCCAAGTGCAGCGCGACGTAGGCGGTGATGATCGCAGCCGCAGTGACCAGCCGGGCAGACGTCCGTGAGCGGGAGGACACCTCAGCACACTTCCTGACTTGAATCGCCCACACCGGCGGCGACATGAGCGTCTTCGGCAGCTCCGACCGCCTGGCCGGCGTCGCCGGCCTCGCCCCGGTCCCCAAGGACTCCGGACGCATCAGCGGCAACATGCGCCGACCACGCCGCTACTGTCGACGCCTGCTGCGGGTCTTCTGCATGTCCGCGATGGTCGCCGCCCGCTGCTGCCCCACGTCCAAGGCGTTCTACGACCGCAAGAGAGCCGAGGGCAAGGGCCACAGGCAGGCCATCATCGCCCTTGCATGTCGCCGCCTGAACGTCCTGTGGGCCCTCATGCGCGACGGCCGCACCTTCGAGATCACCGCGCCGCCCAGCCCCGTCGCGCTTGGCTGACACGCTCACAGCCAGTCACCAGCCGGGCTTGACAACTTCATTGGGAATCCTTTCTGATCGGTTTGTCGGTCTTGCCGGTTCATGTGGGTGTGGTACGAGGAACGAGAGCGCCCCCAGGCGGAAGCGAACGCTGCCTTCAGGCGCGGAATGTGGTCCACGAGGGCCTGAACTGAGCCGCCCTGGCTGCTGCTCGCCGACGCGGGCTCCCCAGCTGGGGCCACGCCCGTCAGGGCACCGACGCGGCCGGGGTGAAATGCTCCGTGCGGCCACGATCAGTCGGTTCTCTGTACGGGACAGCCCTTAGCGCTGGCATGACGCCGCGAGGATCAGCAGCAGGAAGAGGATTCCCAGAACCGGAAGACATCCGAGGCTGTCCGGATCCTTTCGGTTGACCTCCACGCTGCCACCCGGGGGAATTCCGGGGTGCTGCTTGGCGTAGTGCTCGATTTGCTGCTCCTCGCTCTGCGACTCGCTGAGCCAGCCCGTTTTGTAACCGCACTCACCACACCAGTGCCGGTACGCCATATCTGCTCCTCACACGCACCCATGCCGGACGGTTCGGTAAAGCACCCTCAATGCCGCCGGGTGCTCGGGCGGATCGGGCCTCGCCGCGGGCCCCGGCGTGCTGCGGTGCCGGCTGGTGAGCGAGCACCACTGATGCTGGCGTTGGTGCCTCCCCGGTGGACAGGTCACACCACCGGTCACATATGACCGGTGGTCACGGTAGGCTCCCCGCAGGCTGTACACGCAGGCAGAGAGGACGCCGAAGTGGGGGATCAGCTCGGGACGCTCTTACGTCGGCTGCGCAAGCAGTCGGGTCTGACCCAGGAACGGCTGGCGGAGCGGTCGGGGGTGAGTGTCAGCACCATCCGCAGGCTGGAGACCGGTAGCTCCAGGGACCACCGGCTGGGGACGCTGAGTCTGTTGGCGGATGCTCTGGAGATCGGCCCCGAGGAACGCAGGCAGTTGCTGGCCACGCCCGCGACAACGCAGAGCGACCCGTCTCACACACCACCGGAACCGGTCACCGTGCCCCCCGCGCGAGTCGCCGAGGCGCTTGATCCAACCGCGGCACAGCGCCAACCGCCTCCCACGCCGGATCGTGCGGCGCCGCCGATCCTCTCCGCCGCCGCCGACGAGCTGGCCATCGAGGTCAGGCGGCGTTGGCAGCGCGAGGAGGAGCATCGTCGGGTACACGATCCGTTTCCGCTGCCGGTGCGCTGGCAGGAGGCGCCCGCACTCCTGACGGACCACTCGGAGAACATTCAACGTCTCCCGCCCGGAGCGACGTCGTACGCAACGGATCTGACTGGTGACTTGGGGAGCGTGGCCGAGGTCTACCGGCGAATCTCTTCCGGACGACTGGTGGTTCTGGGCCGGGCCGGCTCGGGCAAGTCGATCCTCGCGATCAGATTCGTCCTGGACTTCCTGAAGACTCGGGCTCCTGCTGACCGGGTACCGGTGATCTTCACTCTCGGGTCCTGGGATCCTACGACCGTCGCGTTGCGGGACTGGCTGATCGATCGGCTGGTGCGCGACCATCCGCACCTGGCCCGCACAGCACCCGGCGGAGCGACGCTCGCCGCGGCACTGGTCGACGCCGACCTCGTACTGCCGGTTCTGGACGGGTTCGACGAGACCGCCGAAAGCCTGCGGAGCGCCACACTCCAAGCGCTCAACGACACTTCGCTTCCGCTTCTCCTGACCAGTCGGGCCGACGAGTTCGCCAAGGCGGTTAAGGCGGTACATGCGCCATTGGTCTGGGCCGCCGGCATTCAACTCACCGACCTCACCCGCGACAACCTCCTGGCCTACCTGCCCAGGACCGCCCGGCCGATCGCCGGCGGCGACAGCCACGGCCGGACCGGGGCGGTATGGGATTTCGTTCTGGCACAACTGAGAGCCCGGGAGGAGACCGAGGCGAGCGTGAACCTCGTCGGCGTCCTGAGCACTCCGTTGATGGTCGCCCTGGCGCGAACGATGTACAGCGAAACACCAGACCGGGACACGGCGGAACTCCTGGACACTGAACGGTTTCCTGCCGAGCGCTCACTTGAGGAACACCTGCTCGCGGGCTTCGTGCCTACGGTCTACAGGCGCGGGGTCCCCGAGCGAGCCGTTGGCCGTCGCCGGAAGCGGAACTGGGACCCGGAGCACGCCGAACGCTGGCTTGCCTACCTCGCCCACCACATGGTCCGGCTCAAGCGGCAGGACCTCGCCTGGTGGCGGATCAGCGAATCGCTGCGGCGTTCGACGCGCGTCATGATCGTCGTGGCGGTGTCCGGGCTGTGCGCTGCCGCGGCCGATGGGCTTTCGACTCTGCTCCTCCACCAGGTCACGTTCGGTCGGGCCCTCGTCCGGGCGGCCTTTACGGGATCGATCGCCGGCCTCACCGTCGGAACGGTGTACGCGATCATGATCGCGCTCGGCAACGAGATCATCGAACCGGCCCCGGTACGGCTACGGCTGCCCGGCACTGGCACCAGGCTGGGGCGCAGGACGGTCCGCACGTTCATCGCCCGCTTCGGAACCGCGCTGTTGGGTGGATTCGTGCTGGGCGTCGGGAACGGGTGGAGCCGTGCCGTCCAAGGCACGCTGTACCGCGACCTCCCGCTCCCGAACGGTGAGGTGATGGAGAGCATCCTCATCAACATGCTGGTCTTCGAGCTGATCTTCGGAGTGGGGGGTGGCCTGGTCTTCGGGCTCTTGGCGTTGTTCGAAGCGCCCCTGGACGCCGCCTCGGCGGCCACCCCCGTCAGCCTGCTGGCCTCAAATCGGGCGACAGTGAGCCGACAGGTCCTCTTCCTCGCACCGATGCTCACCCTGGTGGTCGTCTTCGGCGGGAGCCTGACCGTCCACCTGTTTCAAGGATTCCTCGAGCCATCTGCCTGGGGGGTGTCGGACGGGCTCCGCGCCGGAGCCGTCTATGGGTTCGCCGGATCACTCACGTACGCACTCCTGTTCACCGCCTGGGGACAGTGGGTGGTCTTCTCCCGTATCTGGCTGCCTCTGACCGGCAAACTGCCCTGGGACACCGATGTCTTCCTGGACGACGCCTATCGCAGGGGAGTGCTCCGACAGGTAGGCGCGGTCTATCAGTTTCGCCACATCCGGCTCCAACACCATCTCGGCCGATTGTTCCTCAGGCGGCGGGCTACGTACGCGCCGGCCAGATTTGGTCGCAAGACGCGGGTAAGTTAGAGATCGCGCGGATAGGTGCTCTGCGGCGACGAGCTTCCCGTGCCCAGGAAGCTCTGTAGAACGGGCATACGAGTGAAGAGATGAGATGTCAGGCAGGTGTCTGAGCCGGGTGTCTCCGCCCTGGTAGCGTTCACGGCATGTCTGCTGCTTCGTGTGCGGCCGCTTGCGCCGCAGTGACCAGGACGTCCTGCTAGCGGCGGGACGTTCGACTCACACACTCCTTCTGGACGTCCAGCCGCTTCGTGATCAGACCGGAGCGGCACGTTTGTGCTGCTCAGAACTTCTTCTGAGCGACGGAGCACCTGATGCTTCCAGGCATCCTTTCTTCCCGCGGGCACAGCCCGTCCCCGGCACGCGCATGGCTGATGCTGTGCGCGGTTGTGGGGCTCGAAAAGTCATCGGCGCAGGTCAAGCGGCGTACCGGTACTCGTTGATAGCACCGCCGAGGATGCGGGTGCGCAGGAGTCTTCGGCCGTCGAGGCCGTGGACGGTGGCGGGCTGCCCGGAGGCGTGAGGGGGCCGTTGATCTCGGGCCCGGTGAGGTCGATGCGTGTTGTAGTGCCGTTCGAAGTCGGCAAGGACTTGCCGGGCGTGGGCCTCATTCATGAGCAAGAGGTGGTCGAGCGCCTCGCGGCGGACGGTGCCGATCACCCGCTCGCAGTGCGCATTCATCCGAGGCGCCCGTGGCGCGCTGAGCAGCACCTCCATGTCCTCGGCTTCGAAGACGGCGTCGAAGGACTGGTCGTACTTGGCGTCGCGGTCGCGCAGCACGAAGCGCAGGGACTCCATGCGCGTGTCGAGTTGGTCGGCGAGATTGCGGGCCTGCTGCGTCGCCCAGGCCCGGGTGGGGCGGGCGGTGACGCCGGTGATGTGCAGTTGGCGGGTGCCGTGTTCCAGGAAAGCCATGGCGTACAGGCGCTTTCCGAGCATGGTGTCCACGTGGAAGAAGTCGGCCGCGATGATCCCTTGGGCTTGGGTGGTCAGGAACTCGCGCCAGCTGGGGCCGGACCGGCGTGGAGCCGGGTCGATGCCCGCGGCGTTCAGGATCCCCCAGACCGTGGACGGTGCGATCGGATGGCCCAGCCGGGCCAGTTCGCCCTGGATCCTTCGGTGCCCCCACCGGGGATTCTCGCCGGCCAGGCGCAGCACCAGCTTCCTGAGCGCGGCCACAGTCGGGGGTCGGCCGGTACGGCTGCGGCGGGCGGAGTAGTCCCACTTCTTGGCGATCAGCTTGCGGTGCCAGGCCAGCACGGTGCCGGGGGTGACGGGGAAGACGCCGGCCCAGCGGCGCCGCGGTATCAGCGAGGACAGCGCGGAGAACCAGAACCGGTCGGCCGACTCGTAGCGGACCGGGCCCTTGAGCTGACGGCGCAGGACAGTGTTCTCATGCCTCAGCACCAACAACTCGGCGTCCTTGGCAGTGTCCCGGCGCAGCAGGACAGCTGGTATGGACAGCATCGTGCGAGCAGCACGGTACAACAGCGACACGATCATCCGGACAGGGTCCCAGCCACCACCGACAACCATGGACACCGCTACTCACCTGCAGCGATGACTTTACGAGTCCCACAAGGTCGGAAGGTGTCCGTTCTGCATGAGGAAGTCCTTCACAGAGAGGGAGCTCTCAGCGCACTGGATTCCTACTCCGGTCAGTGTCAGGAGAGCCTTGAGTGAATGTGGTGCGTCGCCTTCGTGCAGGGTGGCCAAGCCTCGTTCCACCAGAAAGGCTGCCGCTACCCGCACCTCGTCAAGAGTCAAGGATTCGCCGTATACCTGCGACTGCGGCATCCCGAGGAAAGCTTCGAGCCCGATAGTGGGGCTGTAGGCAGCGCGGGAGGCTGCGGATACCAGTCCGTCGCGGGCATGTTGCTGGCGCCCTTCAGGGTCGCGCCGCAGGTGCAAGAGCCGCTGCGCCTCCAGCTCACCGGCGCGGGAGAGGCGGTAGAGGTTCCCCCTGCGGAACACGAAGTGCCGCTCCAACTGGCCCTTGCGGACCAGGTCGTTCAGATCAGCACGGAGCCTGAAGCGGGCACGGCGCCGCCATTCCTCGGGGAAATCTTCCGGGCCGGCCAGATCGCCCTGGCCCCTCGCACTACGCTCGTACATCCAGACCAGTAAATGAGCTTCCGCCCCGACTCCCGTCATAGTCAGATGCTACGGCCCCTCGCGCCCGCACGGACCGCTTCCGCGTAAGTCGGCGGCCCGCCCGTCCCGCCCCGTGAACGTGCCGCAAGCCCGCGAAACGGACCACCCATCCTGTACCGGCGTCCGGCGCCGGACTGCTGGTGCTGCTGCTCGTGCTCCTGGCGGTGCCGGTCGACCGGTCCGGCCGGGTCGGCGGCCGGGGCCGGGGTCTCCCCGTCCTCGATGGCGCGGCGGCGGGCGGCGGCCACGCGGGTGAAGGCGGCGAGCCGTTCCAGGTTCTCCGGTGTGGGCATCCACGTGGCTGGGTCGGTCGTCCGGACCTCCAGGTACTCCTCGGGCATCGCGGCCTGCTGGTGGGTGTAGATGGTCGTACGGGCCGGAGCGGATACGCGGCGCGCACATCATCTGGCGCCGCATCGGCACCCACGAAACAGGCCTGAGCAATGGCGCATGGGCCTTGACCCCGGATGTTGAACACGTCTATGCGGCTTGGGTCAGGGTAGTTGCTGCTGCTTGGACGGCGTTCTCGTAGGCAATCGGAGACCGCTGACCGAGGCGGGAATGTCGGCGCCGGGTGTTGTAGCGGGTCAGCCAGCGGAAGGCGTCGAGCCTGGCCTCACGCTCGCTCGACCAGGCTTTGCGGCCTTTGAGCGTCTCCCTCTTGAAGGCGGCGTTGAAGCTTTCCGCGGCAGCGTTGTCGGCGCTGGACCCGATCGCGCCCATGCTCTGCCGGACCCCAGCTGACCTGCAGAGTTCCGCGAAGGCCCTGCTCGAATATTGGGCGAGTTCAACCAGTCGTTGCAACACCCCAGCTCAGGGGATGCGATGGACTTCGAGATCCGGGGGAACCGGAAGCCGGGCGGAGGAAGGTTGGTGCGGGAACGCGCCGCATACTTCGAGCTCATGGAGCAGGGCTACAGCACGAGGGATGCGGCGCGAATCGTCGGGATCAACCTGCGCACCGGCAAGCGGTGGCGTAACGGCTGGCACTCGGCGGAAGTGAGCCGGCTCCTGGGATACGAGCCGGCACCGGACCCCGACAAGTCGGTCGGCCGCCCGGCGGACGGCCACCCCGAAAGCCTGGACGTCTTCGGGCTCGACGCCGTCACCGTGCGCGGCACCTACCGCTGTCCGGGCGGCCGGTGCGGGCGCCGCGCCGGTGCGGACGAGGACGGCCGCGAGCCGCGCTGCGTCATCGATGAAGCGCCAATGGTCTTCAGGTCGCTGTGAACAGCCTGCTCACGGAGGTCGGCCGGAAGCTCGCCGACCGCTGGCTCAGCGCGCTGGTGCTGCCCGACGCGTTGTTCGTGGCCGCCGCGATGTGCGGCTGGTGGCTCGGCCATCCGCACGCGCTGGACACTGGGCGTCTGGAGGACGCGGTACGCAGGCTCGGGCAGCAGCTGGCGGGTCGGCCTGCGGCTGTGCTGCTTGCGGTGGCCGGGGCGCTGCTCGGTGCGACGGGTGCCGGACTGGCCGTACAGGGGGCTGCCGCGCGCGTACGACGCGTGGGTCTCCCGCCGTCCCGCCCGGTGGGTGGCCCGGCGGCGGCGCAGGGCCCAGGGCGCGCAGGCCCGACGCGGGCACACCCTGCCGGCGCGATACCTGCCCGCGCGTGCCACTGCCATCGGCGACCGCTTCCGCCTCGTCGACCAGCGCGTCGACGCGCAATACGGCCTGGCCGTGGCCCTCGCCTGGCCACGGCTGTGGCTGCTGCTCCCCGACACTGCGACCGCCGCGATCCGTGACGCCACCACCCGCTACCGGGCGGCCACGGAAGTCACCGCGTGGGGGATGCTCTACCTGCTGCTGGGTGCCTTCTGGTGGCCGTCCGTGCTGGTCGGCCTGGTCGCGGTGGCCATCGGGCAGGTGCGGGGCCGCTCGTCGGGGGCCGTGCTCGCCGACCTCGTGGAGGCGGCGGTCGACATCCATCAGCGGCCACTGGCGGAGACCCTCGGCATCGAACTGCCGCACGGACGGATCACCCCCGACGAGGGGGCACGGATCAACGACATCCTCAACAAGCGCGGGTGAGGAATGGAGGCTGCCCTTGTGTCAGGTCAGGCGCCTCTTTCCGTACCCCTGGAAGAGCGCGCTTCCGGTCCGAGTGCGACACCAGGGGGTTCTTCGTCCCGGGCAGACGATTTCCGCAGGCATAGCCGCGCGAGTCCGCCATTCTGACTGCCGGCCGGTCGGTGGGGGCACCCATCGCTCGGTCCGAGGCGCCTCATCGGCAGCCCTCAAAATGACCGCCAGGCTCGTTCCCGGTCTGTTGTGCACCCCAATCAGCCAATCCCCAACTGACATCCGGGTAAAGGGAGTTGCAACAGCCCAGGTGAACGATGCCTCGTCGGAAAAGGATTCAGCCGTTTCCCTCCGGCCATGCCTTCCACTCGCGACCGACGGGGTCGAAAAAGACGGTTGCCGATCACTCACTCGCACCTTGACCGGTGAGTAACCACGCCACTACCTTTCAATCCGCTTCGAACACACGCTTCATATCGGCGTTCCGCGGTGGGCTTTTCCCTGCAGGAAGCCGGAGAGCCGCCGTGTCTGTTTCTGTACAGAACCCCCCACCGTGCAGTCTCACCCTTGATTCGGAGAATGATGAACTCCGCTGTGCGTTCCGAAGAAATGATCATCGGCATTACTCCGTACGGTGAGCCCGATGCCGGGCTCACCGTGGCCGTCGGCCGGGCCGGTGGTCTCGGTGTGCTCGACCTCGGGGCCGGCGACCGGAGATCCCGCGAGGCCCTCGCTCAACTGCAGCGCACGGCTTCGGGCAGGTTCGGCGTCCGGGTCGACGCGCACTGCCGGCTCACCCCGGCCGACCTGGCTCCGGACGGTCCGCACACCGTGGTTCTCGCGGTCGCAGCGGCGGCCGGGGAATCGGGCGCGGCCTGGACGATCGCCGCGCTCGCGGCGCGCTTCCGCGTCCTCGTCGAGGTCACCGACCTGGAGGGCGCACGGGATGCGTTACGCGCCGGGGCGCACGGCCTGATCGCTCGCGGCACCGAGTGCGGCGGCCGGATCGGCGAGTTGAGCACCTTCGTCCTGCTCCAGCGACTGCTCGCCGCGCCCGAGGTGACCCGGCCCGTGTGGGCGAGCGGCGGCATCGGCCCTCGAACGGCCGCCGCCGCGGTGGCCGGCGGAGCGGCCGGCGTCGTCCTCGACGGCCAACTCGCGCTGCTCGCCGAGTCGGCGTTGCCCGAACCGGTCGCCGCGGTGCTGCGCACCAGCGACGGCTCGGAAACCGTCGTCCGGGCCGGTCACCGTTTCCTGCTGCGGCGAGGCCCGGACGTCCCGCGCCTCGCGGAGGGTGCCGGACCGCAGGAGGTGGCGGCGCTTCTGGGCGGGCGGGATCTGCGTACCCAACTGCTCCCGGTGGGCCAGGACGGCTTCCTCGCCACCCTGTTCGCGGAGCGGTGGGGCGATGTGCGCCGAACGGTGCGCGCGCTGCGGGAAGCGGTGCTCGGTGCCGTCCGGGACGACACGGCAGCACGGGCGCTGCGGCCCGGATCGCCGATGAGCCTGGCGCTCGGCACCCGGCTCCCCGTCGCGCAGGGGCCGATGACAAGGGTGAGCGACGGACCCGCTTTCGCCGTGGCGGTGGCAGTCGACGGAGCACTGCCCTTCCTCGCCCTGGCGCTGGCGGACGGCACGCGGACGCGGACGATGCTGACCGAGACCCGGGACGCGGTGGCCGGCCGGCCCTGGGGCGTGGGAGTCCTCGGCTTCGCGCCGGAGGACGTGCGTACGGCCCAGCTGGAGGCCGTACGGGAGATGCGGCCGACCCACGCGATCATCGCCGGTGGGCGGCCGTCCCAGACGCAGGCCCTGGAGCAGGACGGCATCCGGACGTTTCTGCACGTGCCCTCACCGGGGTTGTTGCGGCAGTTCCTCCAGGCCGGGGCGCGCCGGTTCGTGTTCGAGGGCTCGGAGTGCGGCGGGCATGTGGGGCCGCGCGGCAGTTTCGCGCTCTGGGAGGCCCAACTGGCCGTCCTGGAGGATTTCCTGGAGAGTCACGAGGCCGCGGACCTCGAGGTGTTCTTCGCGGGCGGCGTGCACGACGAGCGGTCGGCGGCGATGGTCGCCGCTCTGGCCGCGCCGCTGACCGCGCGCGGCGCGGCCGTCGGTGTGCTGATGGGTACCGCGTATCTGTTCACCGAGGAGGCTGTTTCCCGCGGGGCGGTCCGGCCGCTCTTCCAGCAGCAGGTCCTGGAGGCCGAGCGCACCACGCTGCTGGAGTCGGCGCCGGGCCACGCGACGCGGTGCGTACCGAGCCCGTTCACCGCCGGCTACCGCGACCAGGAGGCCCGGCTGCGCGCCGAGGGCGTGCCGGACCGGCGGATCTGGGAGGAGCTGGAGAGGCTCAACGTCGGCCGGCTGCGCATCGCCAGCAAGGGCGTCGACCGATCCGCCGACGGCTGCCTCTCTCCGGTCGACGAGCGGCGCCAGCTCGCCGAGGGAATGTTCATGGCCGGCGAGGTGGCCGTGCTGCGCTCGGCGACCACGACCGTCGCGGCACTGCACGAGTCGGTGACCACGGGAGCCGCCGAGCATCTCGCCCTGCGGACGGCGCAGTCGGCCCCGGCGAACGAGGTGCGGGAGCCGGTCGCGCCCGCTCCGCTCGACGTCGCCGTGGTCGGCATGGCGTGCATGTTCCCGCAGGCGCCCGACCTGACCGCCTTCTGGGCGAATGTGGTCGCCGGAGTGGACGCGGTGAGCGAGGTCCCGCCCGAGCGCTGGGACCCGGCCGTCCACCATGGCGAGTCGACCCCCTCCAAGTGGGGCGGCTTCCTGCCCCGCATCCCCTTCGACCCGCTGCGCTACGGCATCCCGCCGACGTCTCTCGGCAGCACGGAACCGGTGCAGCTGCTGTCCCTGGAGGCCGCCCGGCGCGCTCTGGAGGACGCCGGATACGGCGACGGGGGGCGGAAGTTCGACCGCTCACGCACTTCCGTGGTGTTCGGCGCCGAGGCGGGCAGCGATCTGTCGAACGCGGCCACGCTCCGGGCGGTGCTGCCCTCGTACTACGGCCGCGTCCCCGCGGGTCTGGATGAGCAGCTCCCGGGACTCACCGAGGACTCCTTCCCCGGCATGCTCGCCAACGTCATCTCGGGCAGGATCGCCAACCGGCTCGATCTCGGCGGCGCCAACTACACCGTCGACGCCGCCTGCGCCTCGTCGCTGGCCGCGGTGGACGTCGCCTGCAAGGAGCTGGCCGGCGGCACCTCCGACGTGGTGTTGTGCGGTGGCGCCGACCTGCACAACGGAATCAACGACTATGTCCTGTTCTCCTCCGTGCACGCCCTGTCTCCCACCGGCCGCTCACGCGCCTTCGACGGCTCGGCTGACGGCATCGCGCTCGGCGAGGGCATCGCCTGCGTCGTCCTCAAGCGGCTCGCGGACGCCGAGCGGGACGGCGACCGGATCTACGGCGTCATCAAGGGCCTGGGCTCCTCCAGCGACGGCCGCTCACTCGGTCTGACCGCGCCCAGGCCCGAGGGCCAGCGCTCGGCTCTGGAGCGCGCCTATCGAAACGCCGGCGTCTCACCGGCAAAAGTCGGTCTCGTCGAGGCGCACGGCACCGGGACGGTCGTCGGCGACCGCACCGAACTGCGCATTCTCAGCGAGGTGTTCACCGAGGCCGGGGCGGAACCGGGCGGCTGCGCCCTCGGTTCGGTGAAGTCGCAGATCGGCCACACCAAGTGCGCCGCCGGTCTCGCCGGAATGATCAAAACGCTGCTGGCGCTGTACACCGGAGTCCGGCCGCCCACCTTGCACGTCGAGAATCCCAACCCGGCGTGGGAGGCGGACAGCAGCCCCTTCGCCTTCCACGCCGAGGCTCGGCCATGGGCGGCACCCGCGGAGGAACGGATCGCCGGAGTGAGCGCGTTCGGCTTCGGCGGGACCAACTTCCACGTGGTGCTGGCCGCCCACGCCGGTGGCGTACCGCCCGTGCGGGGACTGGACGCCTGGCCGGCCGAACTGTTCGTGTTCCGCGGCCGGGACGAGGCCGCGGCCCGCCGGGCGATGGAGGAACTCCTGGCAGCCGCTCAGTCCGAGGGCCGGTCGTGGCGGCTTCAGGACCTCGCGCTGAGCGCGGCCCGGCGGTCGGACACGAGCGGGGACCCGGCCCAGGTCGCCATCGTGGCGACGGACGTGGACGACCTGGCCGAGAAGGTGCGGCGGGCCCTGGCCGACCCCGTCGACCCCGCCGCGCACGCTCCGGCACGCGGCATCCACCGGGCCGGTGCCGGCGAATCGGACGGCGCCAAGGTGGCATTCCTCTTCCCCGGCCAGGGCAGCCAGCGCACCGGCATGCTCGCCGACCTGTTCGTCGCCTTCCCAGAGCTGCGCCCCTATCTGGAACTCGCCCGCGCCCACGCCGACACCCTGTATCCGCCCACCGCCTTCGACGACACCGAACGCGAGAGGCAACGGGCCGCGCTCACCGACACCCGGGTGGCACAGCCCGCCCTCGGTGTCACGGGACTCGCCGCGCACGCCGTGCTCACCGCGGCCGGCGTGCAGCCGGACATGGCCGCCGGGCACAGCTACGGCGAGCTGGTGGCACTGTGCGCGGCCGGCGCATTGACCCCCGAGACGCTGCTGGAACTGAGCGCGGAGCGAGCGGCGGCGATCCTTCGGGCTGCGCAGTCCGCCCAAGGCGACGCGGGCGACCCCGGGACCATGGCCGCGGTCTCGGCCGGCGCCGAGGACGTGGCGCAGGCACTCAAGGCGGCGTCCGTGCCGGACAGTGTGGTCGTCGCCAATCGCAACTCGCCCGGCCAGACGGTGATCTCGGGACCGACGGACGCCGTCGACGAGGCCGTCCGGCTGCTGCGCGAGGCCGGCCACGGTGCCAAGCGCATCCCCGTCGCCTGCGCGTTCCACAGCCCGCTGGTCGCCGCCGCCACCGACCGGTTCGCCGAGGCGCTCGCGGCCCGGCCGGTGCACGCGCCCGAATTCCCCGTGTGGTCCAATCGCACGGCCATCCCGTACGCCGCCGACGGTGACGCGGTACGGGCCGAGCTCGCCGCCCAGATCGGTGCCCCGGTCGCCTTCGTCGAGCAGATCGAGGCGATGTACGAGGCCGGAGCCCGCATCTTCGTCGAAGCCGGCCCCGGCTCGGTCCTGACCCGGCTGGTCGGGCAGATCCTCGGCGACCGCCCGCACCGCACGGTGGCCTGCGAACCCCGGCCGGGCAGCGGCCTGCGCGGCTGGCTCGACGCCCTGGCCGAGCTCGCCGTCGCGGGGCTGCCGGTGCGCGCCGGGTGGCTGCTGCGAGGCCGGAACGCGGTGGACGCGGCACGTACCCCGGCGCCGAAGCTTCCCGGATGGACGGTCGACGGACAACTGGTCCGCACCGCCGACGGCGCCCTCCTCACCGGTGCGCTCGCACCGGCCCGACGAGTCACGGAGACCCTGGAGACGACTGTGACGACGAATTCCCCGCACAGCGCACCGTCCGACCAGGACACGCTCATCTCCGAATTCCTGCGCACCAGCCGGGAGATGATCGCCGCCCAACGGGACGTTCTGCTCACCTACCTCGGATCCGCCCCGGGCGCGCGGCCCGTCCCGTCCCCGGCGGCCCCGCAGGTGATCCAGGCCGTGCCGCAACTTCCCCCGGCGCAGCCGTCGATGAAGGACCCGGAACGGGGCACGCCGGCCACCGCCGTGGAGCCGGCAGCCGCGCAGCCCGCCGGTCCGGCCGATGTCCAGCGGGTCGTTCTGGAAATCATCAGCGAGCGCACCGGCTACCCCGTCGACATGATCGAGCCCGACCTCGACCTGGAGGCGGACCTCAGCATCGACTCCATCAAGCGGGCGGAGATCGCGGGCGAACTGGCCCGGCGCCTGGGTGCCGGTGCCGGCACCGACCTCGCCGCGCTGAACGACGCCGCGCTGGAGGAGCTGGCGAAGGCGCGGACGGCCGCCGCGGTGACCGACTGGCTGACCGCGCGGATGGGCGGACCGGCCGAGCGGCCCGCCGCCCCGGCGGAGGCGGAGCCCGCTCCGGTGGTGGTGGAGCCCGGACCGGACGCCGTCACCGCCGAACCCCCCGGACGGCACCTCCTGCGCCCGGTCCTCCTCGACGAGCGGGCCGACGCCGGCACCGACCCGTCGTCCGTTCTCACGGGCACCCGCTGGATCCTGCTCGGCGACGCCCCCGAGGTCGCCGCCCGCCTGGCGTCCCACGGAGCCGAGGTCTCCGCACGGGCCCGGGACCACGTCCTGACGGAGACCGACGGACCGGTGGACGGCGTGCTGTGGTCAGGGGCCCTCGCGGGCACCGATGAAATGCCCTTGCTGCCCGCCTCGTTCCCTGTACTGAAGGCCGCCCTGGCACGCGCCCCGCGATGGCTGCTGGCCGTCCGGCCCGCCGACGGTGAGGTGCCCGACCCCCGGACCGCGGGGCTGCGAGGTCTGTTCCGGACCGTGGCGCGCGAGTATCCGCAGATGGTGGCCCGGATCATCGAGGTTTCCGATTCCTCGCCGTCCGCGCTCGCGGACGCCGTGGTCGCCGAGGCCGTCGCGTTGGACCGGACACCGGTCGTGCTGCGGACGGCGGCAGGCCGGCACGGGTTCGAACTGGTGGCGGCGCCGCTCGGCGTGCTCGGCAGCACGGGCGCCGGACCGGCCGGGGCGGGCACCCCGGAAGCCACCGCGCTTGGCCTGGACCAGGACTCCGTGGTGCTGCTGGCAGGAGGGGCACGAGGCATCACCGCACAGTTCGCCGCCGTGCTCGCTGGCGCCGCACGCTGCCGTCTGGAACTCCTCGGCCGCACCCCCGCCCCGGACGGTCCGGAGGCCGCGGACACCGCGTCCGCGCGTACCCCGGCCGAGCTGCGCGCCGCGCTCGCGGCCCGCGGCGGACTGAAGCCGGCCGAGATCAATCGCGCCGCCGAGCTGCTGCTCGCCCAGCGGGAGATCACGGCCACCCTGACCGAGATCACCGCCTCGGGCGGCCGGGCCCGCTACCGGTCGGTCGACTTCCGCGAGCCGGACGCGGTACTGCAGGCGGTGAAGGAGATCCATGCCGAGCACGGCCGGCTCGACGGCGTGGTGCACGCGGCCGGTGTGATCGAGGACCGGCTCATCGCAGAGAAGAGCACGGAGTCCTTCCGGCGTGTCTACGCCACGAAGGCGACGGGCGCCGACGCCCTGCTCACCGCATTGGAGGAACTGCCCGCACCGCCCGCGTTCACCGTGCTGTTCGGCTCGATATCGGCCGTCCTGGGCAATCGCGGCCAGGTGGACTACGCGGCCGCCAACGACGCGCTGGAGACCCTCGGCGCGGCGTTCGCCGCCCGCACCGGCCGGCGGGCGGTGACCGTGCACTGGGGCCCCTGGGCACCCTCGGCCGGTCACAGCGGCATGATCGGGGCCGAGCTGGCCCGGGAGTACGCCCGGCGCGGCATCCGGCTGATCGACCCGGAGGAGGGGACCGCGGCGCTGCTGCGGGAGCTCGCCTGGGGCGAGGAGTCCGCCACCGCCGTCGTCTACACCGCCTCGGGCTGGTGACGGTCGTGGTGGCGCCGCCCCGGCACGGTCCGGGCACGCAGGCCGTGGCCGCACGACAGGTGCCGGTGGCCATCGTCGGGATGGCGGTGCTGCTGCCCGGCGCCGCGGACCTGGACGCCTACTGGCGCAACCTGCGCGACGGCGTGGACGCGATCGGCGCGGTACCGGACGGGCGTTGGGACGCCGAGTACTACCACCCGGGCACCGCCTCCGACCCGGCCGTCGCGAACCAGGTCTACGCCCGCCGCGGCGGGTTCGTGGACGGACTCGCGCAGGTGGAGGTCACCCGGTTCGGGATCATGCCGAACTCGGTGGCCGGTACCGAGCCCGACCAGCTCATCGCCCTGCACGTGGCTTCGGCCGCCCTCGACGACGCGGGCGGCACGGACCGCCTCCCCGACCGAGGGCGGGTCGGCGTCGTTCTGGGCAGGGGCGGCTATCTCACGCCCGGCCTGGTCCGGCTCGACCAGCGGGTCCGTACGGCCGGCCAACTGGTCCGCACACTGGCGGAGCTGCTCCCGGACCTGACGGGTGACCAACTCGCGGGAGTGCGCCAGGCATTCACCGAGCGTCTCGGTCCGGACAGCCCCGAGTCCGCGATCGGCCTGGTGCCCAACCTCGCCGCCTCCCGGGTCGCCAACCGGCTCGATCTGCGCGGGCCCGCGTACACGGTGGACGCCGCCTGCGCCTCCTCACTGGTCGCCGTGGACCAGGCCGTGGGCGAACTCGCCTCCGGGCGGTGCGACGTGATGCTCGCCGGCGGCGTCCACCACTGCCACGACATCACGCTGTGGAGCGTCTTCTCCCAGCTGCGCGCACTCTCTCCCAGCCAGCGCATCCGGCCCTTCCACCGGGACGCCGACGGCATCCTGATCGGTGAGGGGACGGGCGTTGTCGTCCTCAAGCGGCTGGCCGACGCCGAGCGCGCCGGAGACCGGATCTACGCGGTGGTCCGGGGCACCGGAGTGGCCAGCGACGGACGAGCGGCCGGACTCATGAACCCCGAGCCCGGTGGACAGGCGCACGCAGTGCGGCAGGCATGGCGGGCGGCCGGACTCGACCCCGCCGAGCCGGGCTCGGTCGGCCTGCTGGAGGCGCACGGCACCGCGACACCGGCAGGTGACAGTGCCGAACTCGCCACGCTCGCCGATGTGTTCGGACCCGGAGACGGTGACGCGGTGCTGGGATCGGTCAAGTCGATGATCGGGCATGCCATGCCGGCCGCCGGGGTCGCCGGTCTGGTCAAGGCCGCACTCGCCGTCCACCACCGGACACTCCTTCCGACACTCCATTGCGACGACCCGCACCCCGCCCTGGCCCGCACCCGGTTCCGCACCCTGGAGAAGGCCGCCGACTGGGAGACCACCGCGCGCAGCCCCGTGCGCCGGGCCGCCGTCAACGCGTTCGGCTTCGGCGGGATCAACGCGCATGTGGTGCTGGAGGAGGCCCCGGACGGGCACGGGTCCCGCGCGAGCGCACCGGCCCGCCCGGTCGTCGAGGTCGACGAGCCCGAGCATGTCCTGCTCCTCGCCGCCGAATCCCCGGCGCACCTCGCCGCCCTGCTGGACGCCGACGACGACACCGTACGGGCGGCCGGTCTCGCCCCCGGCCACCCGCACCCCGAGGCGGGCCCCGCCCGCCTCGGCATCGTCGGACCGACCGCCAAACGGCTCGCCCTGGCACGCCGCGCGGTCGCCCGGCAGCGGGGCTGGCACGGACGCGGTGACGTCTGGTTCCGGCCGGGCCCCCTCCTGGGTGCCGGCCACGGCCGACTGGCATTCCTGTTCCCGGGCCTGGAGGGCGATTTCACCCCGCAGGTCGACGACGTGGCCGCCCATTTCGGTCTGCGTGCCCCCGCAGTCGACGGAGACCGGACCGACGACGTGGGCCGGCACGGTTTCGGCGTGGTCGCCGTCGGCCGCCTCCTCGACGCGGCGCTGCGCCGCAGCGGGATCGTGCCGGACGCGGTCGCCGGACACAGCGTCGGCGAGTGGACGGCCATGGCCGCGGCCGGGCTGTATTCCGGGGACGAGGTCGACGCGTTCATGGCCGCCTTCGACCCCGACTCGGTGACTGTCCCCGGTCTCGCCTTCGGCGCGATCGGCACCAGCGCCGAGCACGTTCTGGCCGCCCTGCGCGACGAGGGCGGGAGCCGGGCGGGCCTGGTCCTCTCCCACGACAACGCGCCCGGTCAGTCGATGGTGTGCGGTCCGCAGGCGGCGGTGGAGGACTTCGTACGGGCGCGTCGCGCCCAGGGCGTTCTCAGCCAGGTCCTGCCGTTCCAATCGGGCTTCCACACGCCGATGCTGCGCCCCCATGTCGGACCGATGGAGGAGGCCGCCCGCCGCTTCCGGCTGCATCCGCCGCACACCCCGCTCTGGTCGGGCACGACCGCCGCACCGTTCCCCGAGGACGAGACGGGGATCCGGGCTCTCTTCGTCCGGCATCTGCTGGAACCCGTACGGTTCCGCCAGCTGACAGAGGCCCTGAACGCGGCCGGTCACCGGGTGTTCGTCCAGGTCGGCCCCGGTCAGCTCGGCTCCCTGGTGAGCGACACCCTGGGCGGTCGCGACCACCTGGTGGTCGCCGCCAACTCGCCCCACCGCACCGGCCTCGCCCAGTTGCGCCGGGTGGCCACCGCGCTGTGGACGGCGGGTTCGGCGGTGGCGCCCTCCCTGCAACCCGCCGAGACGGCGACCACATCTCAACGGCCGCCGGTACGACTGGACTTGAGCGGCGCTCTGGTGTCCCTCTCGCCCCAACGGCTCCCCGGGCTGCGGGCCGGGCTGCGGGCGCCCGCGCGGGCGCCGGTCCCGGCCGGCCCGTCGCCGCTGGACTCCCTCGCCGAGAGCTCCCCGGTGGCCGCCGAACTGAGCGCCCTGCTGAGCGAGACCGCGGACACGGCCGCCGCCCTCATGTCCGCGAGGACGGGGACGCCTGCGCCGGCTCCGTCCGCCGGGCCGCGGCACACCACCGTCCACGTCTCGCCCGACACCATGCCCTACCTTCTGGACCACTGCTTCTTCCCCCAACGGCCCGGCTGGCCCGAAGTCGCCGACCGGTGGCCGGTCGTCCCGGCCACGACGATCGTGCAGCACATCGTGGACGCCGCGCAGGAGACGTTCCCCGGCGGGCTGCCGGTCGCCGTGCACGGCGCGCGGTTCGACGAGTGGCTCACCGCCACCCCGGCAGTCGACGTGCCCGTGACCGTGACGCCGAAGGATCCGGGGCTTCTCGCCGTCTCCTTCGGCCCGCGGGCCCGCGCCACCGTGGAGCTCGTCGGCGCGTACCCCACTCCGCCCCCCGCCCCATGGGTCACCGATCCCGGAGCCGAGCACGCCCCCGACCACACGGCTGCCCAGCTCTACGCCGAGCGCTGGATGTTCCACGGCCCGGCGTTCCAGGGCGTCAGCGAACTCACGGCGATCGGCGACCGCCATGTGCGCGGACGTCTCACCACCCCTTCCGCGCCCGGCGCGCTGCTGGACAACGTCGGCCAGCTACTCGGCTACTGGATCATGGCGACCCGTTCCGAGCGCACCGTCGTGTTCCCGGTCGGGATGCGGGAGATGCGGTTCTACGGGCCGCATCCGGCGCCGGGCACAGAGGTGGAATGCCTGGTGCGCGTCACCTCGCTCACCGATGCCCTTCTGGAGGCCGACGTACAGCTGAGGGCCGGGGGCACCGTGTGGGCGGAGCTGTACGGCTGGCAGGACCGCCGCTTCGACAACGACCCGCAGACCCGGCCCGTCGAGCGCTTCCCGGATCGCAACACCCTGTCCGAGCCGCGCCCCGGCGGCTGGCGGCTGCTGCACGAGAGGTGGCCGGACCTGGCGTCCCGGGAGCTGATCATGCGCAACTCCCTGGGCGGTGCGGAGCGCGCGGAGTACGCCCGCCACGCGCCACGAGGGCGCCGACAGTGGCTGCTGGGGCGCATCGCAGTGAAGGACGCGGTGCGGCAGTGGCTGTGGGACCACGGCGAGGGCCCCGTCTTCCCGGCGGAACTGCGGGTGCACAACGACGAGACGGGCCGTCCGTACGTCTCCGGCGTGCACGGACGGCCCCTGCCCCCGCTGGACGTCTCGCTGGCCCACTGCGCGGAGGCAGCTGTCGCGATCGTCCGACCGCACCGGACCGGCCCCGGCATCGACATCGAGGAGGTCACCGACCGCACCCCGCAGGCCCTCGCCGCCGCCCTCGGCGGGGACGAGCTGCGGCTGCTGCACCGCCTGTCGGCCGACACCGGCGAGAGCGAGGCCGTGTGGTTCACCCGTTTCTGGGCCGCCAAGGAGTCCGTCGCCAAGGCGGAGGGCACCGGATTCGGCGGCCGGCCGCGGGACTTCACCGTGTTCGACGCGACCCCGGCGGGCGACCGGCTGGCCGTCGCGGGCCGCCTGCAACGCACCTACACCGTGCACTGCGTACCGGCCACCAACCCGCCCCGGCTGCCGGAGCGCGCGTACGCAGTCGCATGGACGACGGGAAACCCGACCGCTAAGGAGTACGACGCCCGATGAATGCGCCCACCCCCCACACCCCTGTCACCGCCGACGAGGAGTCCGTACTTGCCGACCTCACCGGCATGCTGGCGCGGCTCCTGGAGGACGAGTACGGCCTCGACGACATCGAGATCGGCATGAGGACCACCTTCAACCGTGATCTGGAGCTGGAGAGCATCGACCTCGTCACTCTGGCCGGGCTGCTCCAGGAGCGGTACGGAGACCGGGTCAACTTCGCGGAGTTCCTGGCCGGTATGGAGTTCGACGAGATCATCGAACTGACCGTCGGACGGCTGGTCGAGTACGTCGTCACCAGTCTCAAGGCGGGGGAGGCGAGCTGAGCCATGGCAATGGTCGACACCGGCTCCGTCCGGTTGCACGTACAGCGGATCGGTCCTCGCGGTGGCCAGCCGGCCACCGCCACCGTAGTGCTGGTGCACGGTCTGCTGACGGACAGCCTGGCCAGCTACTACTTCACCGTCGCACCCGCGTTCGCGGCCGCCGGTCTCGACGTCGTCATGTACGACCTGCGCGGCCACGGGCGCAGTGGACGCCCTGCTGAGGGCTACACGGTCGAGCACAACATCGACGACCTGGAGGCGCTGCTCGACCGGCTGGCGGTGACCGGTCCGGTGCATCTGGTCGGAAACTCCTTCGGCGGCACGATCGCGTTCGGCTTCGCGGCCCGGCGCCCAGAGCGGGTGGCGAGCGTCAGTCTCATCGAGTCCGAACCGGCCACCGCCGCCTGGGCAGAGAAGCTGGGGGGCATCCTGGACCGCGTCGTGACCCAGCTCGCCCACAACGAGCCCGACGCGATCGCCTGGATCAGCACCCACCGCGGGCACAACACGGCGCGGCTGGCCAAGGGCGCGGCCAGACTGGCCCGTGACACCACCCTCGGCCGGGACATCCCGGCCAGCGGCGTCCTGACGGCCGGCCGGATCGCGGCAGTGCGCTGCCCGGTGCTCGGCCTGTACGGCGGCGACTCCGATCTCGCCGAACTCGCGCCCTGGCTGGCATCGACGCTTCCGGACTGCCGGACCGTGGTGATCCCGGGGCACGAGCACTCGGTCCTGGTGGAGGCCTCCGGCACGGTCGGCTGGCACATCCTGGCACTCGTCGAGGAGGCCGGCCGCACCACCGGGCGGGTGGTGGCGGAGGTGGCCGGGTGAGCCGCTTCCTCTTCGTCGTCCCGCCCCTGGTCGGGCACATCAACCCGACCGTCGGTGTCGCCGCCGAACTCGTCGCGTCAGGACATGCGGTGGCGTGGGTGTGTCCCGATCCGGCGCTGGTCGGCCGGCTCGCGGGCCCCGGGGCCGGGCCCGTCATGGCGTGCGCCGGGGCGCCCCGGGGCGAGCGGCCGACCGAGCTGCGCGGCCCGGAGGCGCTGAAGTTCCTGTGGGAGCGGTACCTGCTGCCGCTGGCCGAGTCGATGGCTCCGGGGGTCCGGGCCGCCGTCAAGGCGTTCCGGCCGGATGTCGTCGTTGCCGACCAGCAGGCCTTCGCGGGCGCTCTGATCGCGGAGCGGCTGGGCCTGCCGTGGGCGACCTCGGCGACCACGTCGGCCGAGTTCACCGACCCCCTCGCCGGGCTTCCCAAGGTCGGCCAGTGGCTGCAGCAGCGGCTGGGCGCGCTCAGGGAGGCCGTCGGGGACCCGGCGGGCACGGCCGACCCCCGCTTCTCACCACATCTCGTCCTCGCCTTCAACACACCGGAGTTGGCGGGTTCCGCGCACGACGGAGTGTGCTGGGTCGGTCCGTCGATCACGGCGCGTCCGTCCGCCGCCGGCTTCCCGTGGGAATGGCTCGATGCCGGCCGCACCACCGTCCTGGTCACCTTGGGCACGGCGAACGCCGATGTCGGCGGCCGCTTCCTCGACGTGTGCCGGAGCGCGCTGCGGGAGCGGGCCGACCGGGTGCAGGCGGTGATCGCCGACCCCGGTGGCGTGCTCTCGCCGCGGGACGGCGACAAGGATGTGCTGATCGTGCCGTCCGTGCCGCAACTCTCCCTCCTGGAAAGGGGCGTTGGCGCAGTCGTCTGCCACGCCGGCCACAACAGCGTGTGCGAGGCCCTGTGGCACGGGGTGCCCCTCGTGGTAGCTCCCATCCGCGATGACCAGCCGGTGGTGGCCGGACAGGTCGTGGACGCCGGGGCGGGGGTGCGGGTGCGGTTCGGGCGGGTCACCGTCCAGAAGCTGGCCTCGGCGGTCGACTCCGTCCTGGACGATCCCGAATACCGCGACGGGGCCCACCGGATCCGTACGGCGTTCCGTTCCGCGGGTGGGGCCCGTGCCGCCGCGCTCCACCTCGGTGATCTCGCTGTGCGACAGGTGGTCAGTGCCGCCGCCCGGGACGGCTCCGCCATGTCCACCCGGGCGGCCCCGACTTCGAGAGACACACTCGCGCACCGCGAATCAGCCGATGCAGCCCCACGACGTACGGGAACAGCCAGGGAGTTCAGATGAGCGAGGACACCGAGTCAACTGACCGGATCGCCCGGCTGCGGCCCGCGTATCAGGCGGACATCGCCGCCGGCTGGGAGCGCTTCTTCGAGCCGCGCCGCACCGACTGCCCATGGTGCGGTTCGCAGGAGCTGACCACCCGGCTGCGCACCACCGACCTGCTCCAGCACAAGCCGGGCCGTTTCGTTCTCGACCGCTGCGAAGGCTGCGGTCACACATTCCAGAACCCCCGGCTCAACGAACAGGGACTGGATTTCTACTACCGCGACTTCTACGACGGGCTCGGCGAGAAACAACTCGGTGACACCTTCGGGGGCCGTACCAAGATGTACCGGGGACGGGCGGAGTCGATGCTGCCGTACGACTCCGCGCCGAAGAGATGGCTGGACGTCGGGACCGGGCACGGCCACTTCTGCGCGGCTGCGCGGGCGGTGCTGCCCCACACCGTGTTCGACGGACTCGACTTCACCGACGGCGTCGAACTGGCCGAGCGCGAGGGCCGGGTGGACCGTGGCCACCGGGGCAGTTTCCCCGACCTCGCACCCGAACTGGCCAGCCACTACGACGTGGTGAGCATGTTCCACTACCTGGAGCACAGCACCGATCCCGATCGCGGACTGCGCGCCGCATGGGAGACGGTACGGCCCGGCGGTCATCTCCTCATCGAGGTGCCGGACCCCGAGAGCCGCTACGGGAGGCTGCTGGGCCGTTGGTGGCTGCCCTGGCTCCAGCCGCAGCACCTGCACTTCGTTCCGGTGGCCAATCTGCGGGCGCGGCTCACGGAAATGGGCTTCACAGTGGTCGCCGAGCAGCACGCGGAGCCGCACGACCCGGTCGACCTGCTGGCCGCCGTATGGCTGGCGCTGAACCACGCGGCACCGCGCGACGATGCGCCGTGGCTGCCCGAGCCACCGAGCCGGCTGCGCCGCACGCTGCGCGGGGCGCTGCTGGTCGCCGGCATTCCGGTGCTGGTGGTGGGCACCCTGCTCGACCGGTTCGCGGTGCGGCCGCTGTCGTACCGGCTTCGGGTGTCGAACGCGTACCGGATCGTGGCCCGGCGCGACTGACGGGCGGGGCGAGGCGCCGTCTCGGCGCCGGCTGCCCGGCGCGGATCCCCGCGACATCGGCTCGGGCAGCCGGCCCGCATCACGGCCTGGTATCACACGGCCTGCGGGTCGACGGCCATGTTCTGGCCCGCCACGATGCGCCAGCCGTCCACCTGCTCGGCGATCACGTAGAGCGTCGCCCCCCACGGACCGTCGACAGGATTGCCCGCGCTGTCGGTGGGCGTCTGCGCCACGTTCACCGCGATCAGAGCAATGCTCATGACGGCACTGTCACGTTGGCTGACGGGTGGGATGATCTTCGGGTTGATCATGGTGGAGGGGGTTGTCCGTGGGCAGTACGCCGCCGTCGTACAAGGGGCACCGGTACCCGGTCGAGGTGATCTCCCACTGCGTGTGGCTGTACTTCCGCTTCCCGTTGTCATTCCGTGAGGTGGAGGAGCTGATGCTGCAGCGCGGCATCATCGTCTCCTACGAGACGGTCCGCCGCTGGTTGGTGATCGGTGTCGTTTTGTCGGTGGGTGTTCGTCATTGTTTTGTCAGTGGGTTGGTGGGGTGTCTGGGCTGTTGGTGTGGGGTGCTGGGTTCTGACAGTGGATGCCGATGAGTGACTGTCGTTTTTGCGGGGTGTGGTGGTCGGTTCGCTGCTGATCGCTATGAGGGTGGGGTGTTCATGCTGGTCAGCGGGGTGGTGTGGCCGGGGTTGGCCATGCGGGGTCGCCGGTCAGGATGTTGATGGCGGGGGTGATTCCTGACGCTGTGAGAATGTCGGTGAGTTGGTTGTGGTGGTGGAAGTTGGTGTGCTGGAACAGGTGCCTGCTGGGGTGGTGGTGACCGTTGAGGTAGTGCCAGGCCCGCGCGGCGATCAGCAGGGGCTGCGCCCATGTGAGGACGGAGTGCCAGTGGCGTGTGCTGGTGGGCCGGTACGGCCGGCGGGGGAGGGCGAGGGCGGTGGCGTCGGGTGCGAGGTCTGCGAGCCGGACGGCGGCGAGTTGTTCGGCCTCGTCTGTGTGGCTGAGGAGTTGGGCGGCGAGGAGTCCTGCGTGGAGCGGGTGCCCGATCTGCTGTACCTGCTCGATGAGTTCGTGTCCGCTGCCACGGGTGTGGGTGTCGGGGCCGTCTGTGTGCGGCCTCGTGCCCGGGTGTGCAGGGCCTTTCTCCCGGAGCCTGTCCCGGGCCGCGTCGAAGCCGTCGGTCTTCTGGTAGCCGGTGCTGAGCCTGGCTGCGTGTTCGGTGAGACGGGTGTCCGGTTTACGGTGCCAGATGAGGGTGAGGTGGATCCCGGTACGGGCTCGGAGTGTGTCGAGTTGTTCCCACCGCGCCGGGGTGAGGGTGTGGGCGCGCAGGACGATGAGGTGTCCGGTCCGGTACGCGTTGATCCAGGAAGCGGCTGCCGTCCAGGCAGGGCCCACCATGTCTGCCCACGAGGCGCGGTGCCGGGGCGCGTCCATACCGCGGGGCGGGAGCCGTTTGCCGAGCGCGCACAGGATGTCCTGGGCCAGAGCGGGCGGGGCGGACGAGCCGGGGGAGGGGTGGAGGGTGACGCGTCCGTTCTCGGGGGAGTGCGCGTCCAGGGCGGCTGCCGTCCATGCCGGGTGGTCGTCGGCGTCGATGACGATACGGACCGCTCTGGCTGCTGTGTGCCTTCGGCCTCGTGAGGCTGCGCTGCGCGTCGCCGGGATGTTGCTGCGGCTCACATGCCGCCGATCTTGCTGTAGACCCAGTGGATGAGTTCTTCGGTGACGTGTTCGGTGCCGGTCTTGTCCATGCCGGAGACCAGGTGGGCGGTGATGTTGGCCCAGTTACGGAAGCTGCCGTGGGCGGCTTCCTGGTCGACCATGTCGATCAGCGAGGGCTCGCAGGTGGCCCATATGGGGTGGAAGGCGGGGATGACCTTGCGGATCTGGTTCTTGGGCAGGCGGGTGAACTCCTGCCAGATGTAGATCCGCGAGGCGAGCATAGGCTCGCGCCGCAGTACGCGGTAGCAGTTGTCGCCGCCGGCGAAGATGACTGCGATGTCGGTGTGCTTGTCGTCCCACAGGTGGCGCCAGAACTCGAATCCGGTCCGGCTCATCCACTGTGCCTCGTCGCAGACCAGGACCCGGAACTGTTCGGCGAGAGCCTCTTTGAGGAGGGCATCGAACTCGCTGGGCCGCCTCGGTGGTTCACCGGGCAGCCGCAGCGCCTTGAACAGGCCGTGCCGGATGTCGCGCGGGGTGGGTCCGGCCCGTAGCTCGAGCCGGTAGGTCGCCCGCGGTGCCAGCTCGCGCAGGGCGGAGTTCACGGCCATGGTCTTGCCATAGCCGGCCGGCCCGTACGCGCACATCATGGCTTTGGCCTTGATGAC